>CBFDDY010000120.1:0-6959 GCA_965603705.1 uncultured bacterium
CATAACCTTTATCCCTTCTTCAGCAGACAATTTAAGCTCAAGAGCATATTCATCCTGAAGCAATATTTTCATCAGTTTTAGTACTTCAGGATTATCATCAATAGCCAAAATGAGATGCTCATGGCTTCTATCCACTTCTACCGCTCCTTCGTCAACATCTACTCTTTCCAGGTCAACTAACTGGAGATTGCGAAAGTCTGAAACAACATCCTGCACTTTTAAATCCTCCTCATCAGTTGCTCGTTTCTTAAATGTGCCCGGACGGTCTTCGAACCTGCGGTCAAGAATTGAATCCGGGTAATGCTTATCTCCTTTTTTCAGATCAACAATGAATTTTGCGCCTTCTCCTTGCCTGCTCTCAGCATGGACTTTGCCCCCATGAATCTTAACGATCTCATTAACAAGAGAAAGACCGATACCGGTTCCCTCATGGGATCGTGATAAAGAACCATCAACCTGGGAAAAGCGGTCGAATATGGTCTTGAGCATATCTTTTGGGATTCCCCTGCCTGTATCTTCAACAATCAGGGTTGTTTTGCTTTTACCATCTTCAATAAAAACCGTTATTCTCCCGTTTTCCGGGGTAAATTTTATTGCATTTGAAAGCAAGTTTAAAACGACTTTTTCAAACTGATCAGGATCGATCGATAGCATCAGCTTGTGGGAAGGATGCTGAAAATAAAGCTTGATATTATTGTTATCTGCCAGAGGTTTGACCGACGCAAGAAAAGAATTGATATAGTCAACGAAATCTATTGTTCTAATTTTAAGCCGCATTTTCCCTTCTTCTAACTTACTCAGATCCAGTAAATTGTTTATTAGTTTTAACAGCTTAAAACCATTCCGTTTTATTGTTGATAGTGTTTTTGTTTGTTTAACTGAAATTTTTCCCATTTTACCATTTAATATAGGGTCCAGAGGGGCCATCATAAGAGTAAGAGGAGTTCTCAACTCATGATTGACATTGGCAAAAAACTGAGTTTTCAGTTCGTCCAAAGTTTTTAGCTTGGCATTCGATTCCTGGAGCCGGGCCGACGTTTCTTCGAGCTGAAGACGGCTGTTAAGCTCACGACGACGGATGCCGTCCATTATGTATGAGCCAAAAATGCCAATGAGCACAATAGAAGATAGAAAAAAGAGGTTAGTGAAAACATCTCGCCATTCTCCGTTTCCGCTTTGCATATTGATTAAACCTGGAATAACATAGCTCGCCCAGATCATGACATAAAGGATTGTGGATATCCGGAAAACGAGGGGGACGACAACGACCATTCCCATGATGATGAGGTACAGCCCCTGAACATACATCGTCATAAATCCACCCAGGATCTGGATCATGACAGCAATGCCTGCTACATCAAATATGGTCAAAGCAATTGCAAGTTTTACATAACCATGATTCGTATGGATATGGCTTAGCAGGAAGAAAAAAACGATATGGGCGAATAAAACTATCAGTCGAATAATAAGGAGTATCTGGAAAAACTTGGCAGCGTAGATTGCATCCAGAACCAGGAAACTGAGATAGAAGATTGCGCTCAGAATGATGACAAGCCTCGTTCTCTTTCTTAAATCATACTCAGTATAAAGCCGTTCTTCAAATGAAAGGTCTTTTCTAAACATTTTTTTTCCTTACCTTTGCCACGATAATATAGCCTTGCGGAGGGTCCCCGAACGTTGGAATGGTCCGGATGCTTTCCCATCCCGACTCTTCCAGCAAACCGTCGAGCTTTTCCGGGTCGAAGAAATCAAAAGTCCCCGCCTCTTCAAGGTCAACCAGGGCCTGGGCGTCGTTAAGAAAGGATCGCATAGATTCGAGAATCCGTGGCTTGGGCCATTTTGCAGGAAACTCCTCAGCTGGCATTACCTCGATTTTGTCTAAGAGCTTTGTGAACAGGCCCGAGGCGTCCGTATCAGGGCGCATACTTGAAAGTACAAGGAGACCTCCAGGCTTAATGATCCGTCTGACCTCAAAAAGGATCTCAACGGGATTAAAGATATAGGAGAGAACAAGACTCATCAGTATTTTGTTATAAAAACCCGGCTTGATCGGAAGATGGAGATTTGCTTCCAGTTCTCCTGGAAAGGCGAGCTTTCGAAAAGAGGGCTTCTCTTCTATAAGTCCCCTTGTATACCTAGCAACCTGGTTGAAGTCAACAATGGTTTGGTATTCATACAGTTCATACTGATTCTTCAACCAGTCGTCAAGGGCTGGATCGATGACTTGTCCTCTGAGAATGCGATGGAGTCGCGGGGAATATGAATCATGGATCTTATTGGCACTCTCAAGGTTCAAATTTTCAACCTTATCGGCCAGCTCTTTAAAGCTTGCGGTTGCTCCATTCAGAAAACGCTTAACAGGAAGGAATCGGCTCAGCTCAAAATCAAGGCACATGAGATCAAACTGGATATCTTTCTTCATAATTTTGGAACGTGCTATGAGCTTCTCAGAGGCCTTTTTCAGGGCTTCCGGAATCAGGTCGGCAATAGTGATGTGAGCCGGGAGTGACTGTCCGTTCTCTAAAAGACTCTCAGCAAAAATTCCCGTTCCGCCGCCCAAGTCGAGCAGCCGATCTTCGGGCCTAAGTTCTAAGGCCTGCACCTGGTCATGGATAAGATTTTGGTAATCAGCAGACATGCCCATTATATCAAAACCCATGGAGTTTTCTTCACCTACCAAATAACGCTGCCAATAGGCCTTCCGATTTCTGAGATTTCGGGATGGGAGCCTGTCCTTTTCAGCTCGGCGCATGATTTCCATGTTCTTTTTATTGGGGAGGGATGGTTGAATCATTTTGTGGTAAAGGTGCCGGTAGACTAGGGAGGTGACTGTGCCAAACAAGCGGAGAGCCTCATCAGAGGTCCTGGCGTTGTGCCCGCTCGGTACGGAAATGACCTCGCGGAGGGCGCTGGCATGAACGCTCATTATGTCCCGAATAAATTCCGGCCTGATCCATTTGTCGTGCTCGCCATAGATCCAAGTGATTGGGATATCATAATGGCGAATGTCCTCCCTCGCTTGATCGATGGTCGCGACAGCATTTGCGACAACATCGGACGCATATGGTTCACAACTGATGAGATTGCCTAAAATCGGTCTTACTCCTAGATCAATGCCAAGCTGATATTGCTCGAGTAAATCCAGACCGCAGTTGACTCGGCTCATCAGATCCCGGAATTCCATGGTTCCCATGCAGGAAATCCAGTAGTTTATTCTGCGGCGACAAGCTTCATCCCTTAAGGCAACGCGCGCTTCCAAAGCGGACAAAGAAAAACTTATAAGGGTGACAGAACTTGCCTTGAGCTTCGGGTTGAGATACAACCAATCCAGCACAGCTTTGATATCATCAGCACCCTGGCTAGTGCTGGCATTAAGCATCTCAAAGGGTGGCACACTGGCCTCCGGATCTTTGTAGCTTTCTCCTTTTCTCCGGATACCATCATAACGGATGACAGCTAGGGGTTTTCCTAGGAGGAAAAAATTCTCAATGAGCGTCAGGGCCAGGGAAAATAGCGTTTCCTTGGTCTTTCCGAAAGCTGGAGGGATAAGAACAACCGGAACCGGTTTCCCAGCCAATGGTAATGAGAAGTTTAAAAGGCCGACGATCTCTTCTCCACGCTGGTTTTCCAGTCGAATGATCTCGGGAGCTTTGTTGGACAATTTATTCAAGTCTGCGCTTCGCCTCATCCCAGACTGGGTTTTTTCTTCCTCCGCATGCTCTTCAACAGAATTGCCAGGATCGATTTCCGGAGCCTGCACAGCTTGGATACCCATCCGGCCAATACCGAACTGGATACCATATTTCACCTGTCCGGATGGATTATCTCCATTCCAGGACACATACCGGACTTCTCCCTTCTCTTCCCAAAGGAAATTGTCACCCTCAAGAATACAAATCTTATCGAGAGGGGTGCCTTTTAGCATCACTGGGGCTTCCCTGTCAGTAATAAAGCTTGCCCCGTTGGGGGTGATGTCGGTAATTCGGCCTTTGATACTTTTGTTAAAGGGTGCTGGGAGAGGAATTTCTATACTAACGTCCCCAAGGTGGTTACTTCTTTTCTCATTTCGTTTTTCTGAATAGAACATGACCCGCGGAAAAAGACAGTCCATCAGCTTCCCATCCGGGGCGAGTCGATAGACCATGGTTTCGAAATTGTAAGTGGCATAGCCAAGCTGAAAGGAGACAAAAATGAGGTCGGAAGTTTTGAACTTGATGTTTAGTCCATCTCCCTTGAATACACAGCAAAAAGAAGACAAAATTGCGACAAGGGAAAGATTTTCCGACGTTTGCGTCTGAGCCCTTATAGTCGCAATCTCTATCTTGGACTTCAGGGCTTTCTGAAGTAAGGATTCGATCTTTAGAGTGTCTTTGAAAAGAACCATTTCGTCTGTCTTCAGGAAAGGATACCGCTCCTTGAGCTTGGTTAGATCACGCATAGTGACATGATCGGAAAAGGATTGGATAAGGGCCACCCGGCTTTTGTCGTCAAGGGCAAGGAACTCTATGCCAATTCCGCCCTGATCGATATCAGTGCGGGTAATTCGGCCTGAAAGGGGGTATTCCTTTCCATCAGATAGGACAATTTTGAAGGGAAGAATCACGCCATGGGGATAAAGAGAATGAGTACGCAGGAACATGCCGCTCTCGCTGATATTAATGAGCTCAATTTCCGTGCTTGACTCCTCATCGATCTGAATCAGGGTCGCATTTTCAATACTGACGCGCATCCCTGCCCGTTTTTCCTTCGACTGTCTGGCGAGCAGGTAAGCAATCTTGCGTTTGAGGTACTCAGGGGCAACCGGTTTTTTCAAGAAAGCATCGATCCGGCCGTTTTTCGTCGTATCAAGAATAAGTTCTTCATCAGGAGAGCTTGTAATAAGGATTTTAATGATGGATTCAGAGGAGGGGATGTCCTCGCGGATAAACCGGAGGATCTCTGCTCCGTTAATACGGGACCCACTATTGTTGATGACCAGAACATGAAGGGTGTTGAGTCTCTTGATGAGACGGAAAGCTTCAATTCCTCCAGCTGTCGTAAAAACCAAGTATTCTTGACCGAGAGCCCGTTGAAACATATCAAGACGGGAGATATCATCATCAACTATGACGATGACGGGCTTTTCCTTTATGAATCTTTTACTGGTTTTCTCTGTAGCCATTTTTCAATCAAAAAATCAAATACCTGTTTGTTCTATTTGATCACAGAAAGGAAAATATAACGGCATTTTTTAGCAACACCTCTATATAGTATATAAACCTCATCTATACTCTATATATTGAGTCATATAATAGCAAGGAAAATTGAAAATTATTTTTCCTAGCTATTTACCATTTACTATTTACTATTTTCTAAGTACCATACATATCGACATTTCTAATGACAAAAGATAGACTAGAACGCCGGCTTGGGCTTTTCCCCGTAACCAATATCGTAATTGCTAATATGATAGGAGCCGGTATATTCACTACTTCCGGGCTTCTTATGCAGGATCTTCACAATCCTTTATTAATGATATTTCTATGGGCTTTTGCCGGCCTTATCGCTATATGCGGAGCCTTATGCTATGGTGAAGTCGGCGCAGCCATCCCTGAAGCCGGCGGTGAATATACTTTTCTATCCCAGCTTTTCCATCCTTCCTTCGGATTCTTAAGTGGGTGGCTATCTTTATTTGCCGGGTTTTCCGCCCCGATCGCAGCTTCTGCTATCGGTTTCAGTGAATATTTCAGCCGGGCTTTCCCAGATCTTATGCATATAGGGATTGCAGATGCAACCCTGGAAGCAACTATTTTTAAAAAGCTGTTTGCCGTCTTGATCATTGCTGTATTTACGCTAATCCATATGCGGGGGATAGTATTTGGTTCCAAAGTACAGAACCTTCTAACTTTATTGAAAATCAGTATTATTTTGGGACTTGTTATATTTGGGTTCACTTCCGGAAAAGGCGATCTTAATAATTTTTCCGCTGGGAATTTGTTAAAATTTGATTTTACAGGTTTTAAAGTAATCGGTCTTTCCCTTATGTGGATAATGTTTGCGTACAGCGGCTGGAATGCTGCTGCCTATATCGGCTCAGAAATAAAAAATCCTGTTAAAAACCTACCCCGCTCCCTGTTCATCGGCACCGGAGCTGTGATCCTGCTTTATCTAAGCCTGAATGCTTTCTTTGTCTATGCAATCCCCCCCCAGGAAATGGAAGGAGTCATCTCTATTGCCGGATTGGCAGCTAACAACATATTTGGGATTTCATTTGGAAAAATACTTTCTATGCTCATAGCATTTGCCCTGTTGTCTTCTCTTAGCGCATTTATTATCCTAGGTCCCCGGGTGTATTACTCTATGGCCAGAGATGGATATTTTTTCAAGTTTGCATCAAAGATCCATCCGAAGTTCCGGGTGCCGGCAAAATCCATTCTTCTGCAAGGAATAATAGCATCTTTACTCGTGCTTTTAGGGTCTTTTGAGCAGATATTAACTTATATGGGATTTTCTTTGAGCATTTTTCCTATCATAGTTGTTATCGGCGTGTTTAAACTAAGGCGCAGCGGTAAAAGCCGGTTTAAAATGCCGGGTTTTCCCCTGGTGCCAATTGTATATATTTTCTCCGGGATATCAATAATGATCCTTGCTTTCTTTGAAAGGCCGGCTATTTCATCAATAGCTCTTCTGACTACAGCCGCTGGCATTCCTGTTTTTTTCTGGTTTAGAAATAAATATGGCAAAAGCTGTGAATTGTAAATGGTGAATTGTAAATAAAACCAGGAAAAACATTAGACGCGGATCAACGCGGTTAAGACTCGGATAAAAGAATGATGTTGATTCCTTTTGCCAATGAATTGGCAAAATAAATCAACTTAATATCACTTTGCCGAGTGAACTCTGCAAAGTAAGTTGAACTAAATCTTTTCCTGGTTTACCTTTGTGCTCCAGCACAAACTGAAAGAGCTTTTTATTTTTTG
>CBFDDY010000121.1:0-6947 GCA_965603705.1 uncultured bacterium
TTGTGAAAAGAGTCCCGGATACTGAATCAAAAATAAGAATTGACCGAGAGAATAAAACTATCATTAAAGAAGATCTAAATTTTGTTTTAAGCCCGTATGATGAATATGCAGTGGAAGAAGCATTAAAGCTAAGAGAAGCCGCCGGCGGTAAGGTTACGGTGTTTTCTCTTGGGCCGGATGAAGCAAAGGTCATATTAAAAAAAGCACTTGCTATGGGAGCAGATGAAGCTGTTTTGATCAAGGATGATTCTCCGGAATCATATGATGGGTTGAGAATAGCAAAAATAATATCTCGGTTGATAAAGGATAAATACCCGGAATATGACTTGCTACTGTTCGGCAAACAATCCGTAGGTGCTGACAATGCCCAGGTACCGGCTATGGTGGCTGAGATTTTGGGATTACCACAGGTCAATGTAGTCACAAAGCTGGATATCGATAATAATAAAGGCACGGCAATACGGGAGATCGAAGGGGCTGCCGAAAAAGTCTCCTTTCCTTTACCTGCTGTGATAAGCGCTCAGAAAGGATTAAACGAACCTCGCTATGAGACTTTAAAAGGGATCATGATGGCGAAAAGGAAAGAAATCCCCCTGATTTCCCTGCAGGATTTGGGTCTGACCGGGGAAGAACTTTTACCCCGACTGGAGTTAATTAAAATGGATAATCCCCCGGCTAGAGAGGCGGGCAAAGTGATTGAAGAAGAACCTGAAGATGCGGCTAAGAACCTAGTAGAATTTTTACATAAAGAAGCAAAGGTTATATAGCCGGAGCAAGGAGGAAAAATGTTATTAGTTTATATAGAGGTCAGAGAAGGAAAAATAAAAAAGGCATCCTTGGAAATACTTTCTGAAGGAAAACGACTTGCTGATGAAATGAATATGGCAACAGCAGCTGTTTTTGTCGGACCCGCACTGGATGGCCTTGCTTCCGAAGTGTTTAATTACGGAGCTGGCAAGGTCTATATATTGGAAAATCCTCTTCTTAGCCAATATTCCCCTTCCGGATATACAGAGGCGCTGTTTTCCCTGACTGAAGAGATAAAACCTAAAGTATTGCTTATGGCAGCTACTGCTATGGGCAAAGATCTGTCACCCCGTTTGGCTGCTAAACTGGATGCGAGCCTTGCTTCCGATTGTACTCAGGTTAAAGTAAATAACGGAGAGCTCGAAGTTGTCCGTCCGATTTATGCTGGAAAAGCTCTGGCAAGCTTCCGCTTTAAATCTTCTCCGATGATGGCCACCCTGCGGCCGAATGTATTTCCCCTGGCGGAAAAAACGGAAGGAACGGGAGAGACAATAAAGAAAGAAGCCGATATTGGGAGCGATAAGGTGAATGACCGGGTTGTAGAAGTTGTCCGGGCGGAAGGAAACGAACTTGATATTAGTGAAGCTGAAATAATAATCTCAGGCGGCAGGGGCATGAAAGGCCCGGAAAATTTTGACATGTTAAGGGAGCTTTCCGGTATTTTCCCTAATGCTGCTGTAGGCGCATCCCGTGCTGCAGTTGACTCCGAGTGGATCGACCATCAAAATCAGGTCGGGCAGACTGGAAAAACGGTTTCACCAGATCTGTATATGGCATTTGGAATCTCAGGTTCTATCCAGCATCTGGCGGGGATGACATCCTCTAAATTTATTGTAGCAGTCAACAAAGATCCTGATGCTCCTATTTTTAAAATTGCGGATTTTGGTGTTATCGGAGACCTCTTCAAGGTAATTCCTCCTTTAAAAGAAGAATTGAAAAAAGTAATTGAGGAATAGCCAGCTACTTACTATCAGCTATCTGTATTTAGCGCTCCGGCCACGTTAACTTATTGCTGATCCTACCCTTTTCCGCCTGAATTAATCAGTTGATTTTTTATGCTCTTGAATCGAGGTGACGTCATCGATCACATACATGCCCCTCCCGTGGGTCGCAATGACCAGGGTCATGTCACGGGGATGAACAATCAGGTCCCAGACATAGCAGGTGGGGAGGCCGTTGGCCAACACCTGCCATGAGTTTCCCCTGTCAATGGTCACATAGACACCGAGGTCCGTTCCGACATAGAGGATATCTTCGTCTGTGGGATCTTCCCGGATCACGTTGACCGGACCTCCGGGGATGTTCCCGGAGATGTCCAACCAGGTCTCTCCGCAATCCGTGGACCTATAGATATAGTCGGCGAAATCATCGTCCTTGCGACCGTTCAGCGTCAAATAGACCGTGCCCTCATTATATTTCGAGGCAACGATTCTCGACACGGTTTTATTATAAGGAAGTCCCGTGGTGATGTCGGTCCAGTCTTTCCCGCCATTCTTTGTGACGTGAACCTTGCCGTCGTCAGTCCCGGTATAGATGAGGCCGAAGCGAAAGGGCGATTCCGAGATGGTCGTCAGACATTGATGGGGGATGGCGTATTGCATTTCCCCTATCATGTCAGGATCTTGATAGGACAGATCGGGGCTGATCCTTTCCCAAGTTTCACCCATGTCTTCTGACCTGAACAGATACTGCATGCCGTAATAGACGACTTTGGGATTGTGGGGAGAAATGATGATCGGGACCAGCCACTTGGTCCGCAGCTGGGGCTCGCCCTCTTTGGCCTTGGGATTGATTTTCGTGCTGATCCACATTCCGTTGAGCCCGGGCTTATACCTGGACCGGCTAAGCCGGTTAGTTTGCGATTTGGAAGCGGAATAAATGATATGGGGATTTGTAGGATCAATCGCGACATAGGTTTCCTCTCCCCCCGGAGCAACCTCCCAGCGAGTGATCAGGCTTGGCCCCCCCCGCCTTCTGGGAAGCCCATAGCTGATATTGACCCGGAAAGTCGGGTGGTCCTGGACGGAGCCGTACACATTAAACGGTTTCGCCATGTCATAGGACACATTGTAGAACTGAACCAGGTTCATATTCCTGTGAAAATCCCGCCAGGTCTCCCCGCCGTCATAGGAAATATTGACGCCGCCATCATTGACGTTGACCAGGTAGTTGGAATCATCAGGGCATATCCAGAGGCCGTGATGGTCTCCGTGCAGCTCGGGATAGCTGAGTCTTTGATAGGTCTTTCCGCCATCGGTCGATTTGGACAGGCCCAGGGCCATGATGTAGATGGTATCTTCATGGTTGGGATCTACCCTGATCTGCCCGAAAACCCAGCCGTATGTTCCGCCCCATCCGTCCATGTTGGGGCTCACTTTGTTCCAGGTTTCCCCTCTGTCTTCTGATCTGTAGACCTCGGAGCCGATGAGCACGCGTCCTGTCCTCAACCTTCCGTAAGGATCCCGCTCCCCTTTTTTGGGAAGCCGGCCGGGATTGTGGTTGTCGACAAAGGCATAGAGTATGCTGGGATTGCTTCTTGAGATATCGATCCCGATTCTTCCTGTCAGTTTCATGTCGGGCAGCCCCTTGGAGAGCTGTTTCCAGTTTCGGCCCCCGTCCGTTGTCTTGAAGATTCCGTCCCCCGGGCTGGGTATCGGATCGCTCCAGGCTCTGCGGATTCGGTTCCACATAGAAACGTAGAGTGTCTCGGTGTTCTCAGGATCCATAACCAAGTCCCAGGCGCCTATCCTCTCTGAGATGTAGAAGATTTTTTCCCAGGTCGTTCCTCCATCCGTTGTTTTAAACACACCCCTTTCTTCATTATCAGTCCATTCATGGCCAGAGGCTGCGACATAGACTACATCCGGATTCTTCGGGTGGATGACGATTCTGCCGATCGTATAGGTGTTGGTAAGGCCCATGTTCTGCCAGGTCTTTCCCGCGTCGGTCGACTTGTAGATCCCGATTCCCGCCACAGACGACCGGAAAATATTGGCTTCTCCGGTCCCGACCCACACGATATCTGGATTCGTGGGCGCTACCGCGATATCGCCGATCGAACCGGTCGGCAGGTCCTCCATGATCGGTTCCCAGGTGATTCCCGAGTTCATTGTTTTCCAGAGCCCGCCGGATGCTGCGCCCACATAGATAGTATGTTTATCGCCCCTGGGAACGGCGATGTCAGTGCATCGCCCGCTGATGATGTCCGGCCCGAGGCTGCGCCATTTAAGATCCTGAAAGATCGAGGTCTCCTTCATGGCCATATGTTCTTCAAACCATTTCAGCCGCAGAGCTGCATCGGTCGACTCGATTCTGGCCTGAGCGGCCACCGCTGGTTGAGGAACTAAGAGAATTCCCAGAACAAGAAAACCCGGAACAAAAAACCTCATTGAACGATTAATAGCCTGTGAAGACGTCATGTCGTACCTCCTTGCAAATTGCCAATATATCACATATGAAAATTCAAATCCACTTCGGCCGAAATGCGCGAAATGGGGGGGAATAGCATTATTGTCCTAATGGAAATTATTTTTTGATTTGTTATAATTAAGTTACAAATTTGGAAATATTTAAAAGCGGAGATATTTTATGAAAATAACAAAGTTAGTCATTGTAATTACTATTTTTATCCTGTAATAATCAAAAAACAGTAGTTCAATAAACGATCGGATAAATAATATTTCTCAATCAGAAATGCAGAGTATAATGGAATTTTTAGGGCATGAACTGCTTTTAGGGCGAGCTCCTGGAACTAGAGGTGGAGACCTCAGTGAAATATATGTAAAGAGTCTTTATAAACTGTTGAATTTCAAACCTGGTTTTAAAGGAAAATATCAGGAACAAACAGTTATAGATTTATTAAAAACAATAATGTTCTTGCTCATATCAAGGGCAAATCAGATCAATTTTCATTTGCCCGATTTGGTGTTCCAGCTGTTCCCTCTTCAAAAATAATTTTATAATTTGATGCTCCGACCATGTTGGCTTAAGATCAGCTATCTTCTCAGGAAAGTATATATTAGTACCGGAATAATTATACTGATAACTATGCTGACCAGCACTTCTGACGGTGTATGGCCTACGCTTTCTTCCAGTTTTGGGTCTTCTCCTCTCTCTTTCAAAAGTCTATTCAGGACTTTTGAATGCTCCTCGACAACTGACCGGACCTTCAGGGCATCATAGATAACAATACATGATAAAACAAGCCCGATGCAAAATATAAATGAAAAGCCTGTTTCAAGAAACAAAGCAGAGGAAAGAGAAACAACCAGGGAAGCATGGGCGGATGGCATGCCTCCGCTTGTAATAACAGCGCTTTTGGTTAATTGGCCTTTTTTAGCCCAGGTGATTATGCCTTTTAGGATGTTTACTAAAGCCCAGCTGATAAATATACTCAGTGCAAATTCTGTCATCTTCTACTCCATTGTGCTGCTTCATCTAAGTCTATCAGCACAGAAGTCTCCCATTATAACCTATTTAATTGTTTATTTACAGCGAATGGCGCAAATTACGTGCTAAGTGCTATTTTACTAAGTGTGAGTATCCAGTTAAGCCCAAAGAGGACGGCTAGTCCGATTATACCCCGGTCGAGATATCTCCCTGTTTGGCTGAATCGGAGTCCATATTTCGGGAAAAGGATCCAGCCCAGGCGGAAAATAAATTGCAGCATGATATAAGCTAAGGTTAATAGCCCCAGGCGGTGGTGAGAAAAACTGCTGATTATTTCTCCATGAGCAGCTGCCACGATCGACCGGGAAAGGCCGCATCCGGGGCAGGGTAATCCGGTTAGATTATGGAATATGCATGTATCAGGGAGGGTGATCCTGCCGATTTTAAGATATGAATTTTCTGTCTTTGTAGGAGTAAGTATTAAAGCGGCGGCAATGATGCCGCTGCAGACAATCAGGATAACAAGGTGCGGGGCTAAGTCAGCCTTCAATCAAAGGCCTCTTTGACCTCAGGCTTCATCAGGACAACCAGGCACCAGATCCCGATAGGCAGGCCAATGATGCAGCAGGGGCTGATGCAGGGAATCATGGCCAGGATACTGGCAGCCACGGCCAGGCCCCAGTGTTTGAGATCCTTCATTTTTAAGGCGGCGTAGATGATCAATGCAGCTATAAAGATGTCGACGATGGAAAATCCAAAAGCAAATGCTCCTTCGTAAAATTTTTCAATACCCCAGGGGATCTCTTCTGCCCAGTCTGAATATCTTCCGGCTATAGAACTTAAACCGGTGCCGACGCTGACGGCGATCAGAGTTCCTATGGAAAATATTGCTCCTATAATCCCGGTTAAAAGCAAGCCGACAAAAGGACCGGTAATTTGATGGGCTGGATCGACTACTATTTGGGGAGATGCTTGTTTTTCACTCATTATTCCCTCCTTAATTATTCATAAAAATTGTCGATGTCATATTCAAAAAACAGTATCTAACTTTATCATCGACACTTTTTACCTTTCAGGCGAGCCGATCTCACCGCATCTACTTTGTTGCAGTGGATTCGCGGTGAATTATCACAGCTTCATCCCCTGCGCCTTGCATCTGCGGCAACCTCGACTCGTGAATAATTAAGGTTTTCCTTAAATATTCATAAGAAATGTCGATATGGATGAAATTCAGGTGTGACTTGTGCTCGCTTCAGCCACATCAGAATTTCATAAGATAAAAATCTTTTATCATAACGTTTCACATTTTACAATTCAAATTTCACGGTTTTTCCATTTTCTCTTCTTTTATTAATACGAAAATATCCTGATATGGTTCCCTTTAACCTGGATTATTCATGCGGGCATGGACACAGGTAAGTCCCTGCGAAAGACAGGGATTTCCCCCAGCGGGGAAATCCCTTCCTGTCCTCACAACGCTCTCCTCGAGATTCTCTCGAGGAACCATGCCCGCGTTGTTCCGGATGGCTTTCTCCGGGATTTACCTGAGTCCATGCCAAAAATTTTTCAATCTTATGAAATTCCGGTGTGGCTTGTGCTCGCTTCAGCCACACCGGAATTTCATCTTTTATGAATAATCCAGGATTTAGTATATATTTTTTCCGGAAATAACATCCAGCAGTAGCTGGTTCTGCTTTGAACGGCTTTCTCCCACACTGGTCACATAAATAGCAGGTTTGTCCATTACCGGA
>CBFDDY010000122.1:0-6944 GCA_965603705.1 uncultured bacterium
TTGAAGGAATCAGCCCAGTTGGAGGATGTTATTTTTACTCCTTCGACCAAGGCGGAAGAGGGCCATGACCTCAATATATCTTTTAAGGAAATGCAGAAAAGAATTGGAACGGAACTTGCACTAAAAATAAAGAGAGTAAGCATGGAACTCTATCAGAAAGCATCTCTTTATGCCCTGTCAAAAGGGATTATTATTGCTGATACAAAATTCGAGTTTGGACTTATAGAGGATGAACTTGTTTTGATTGATGAAGTTTTTACGCCAGATTCATCCCGGTTCTGGCCGGTAGCGGATTATGCCCAAGGCCGCTCGCAGGCCAGCCTGGACAAGCAGTTTGTCCGGGATTATCTATTAAGCACAGATTGGGACAGAAAATCAATTCCACCCAAACTCCCAGATTCCATAATCGAGCAGACATCAAAAAGATATCAGGAAATTTTCCATTTATTGACTGGAAAGAAAAAGTTGTAATGAATGATCGGATCGATCTTCATATTCATTCAAACATGAGTAGTGATGGGGATTTTTCGCCTTTTCATATCGTTTATATGGCAAAAAAAACTGGTCTTAGGGCTATCTCCATTTCTGACCATGATACGGTAGCAGCCTACCCAGAAGCCCTGGCATTGGGAGAGAAAGCCGGGGTTGAGGTTATTCCAGGAATAGAGCTGAGCACTGTTTTTGACAGCCGTGATTTTCATCTTCTGCTTCCCTTTGTGTTATGGGGAACAAAAGCTGTTAAAAGGTTAGTGTCTGATGTAAAAAAGAGAAGAGTGTTGACAGCCCGGGAAAGAGTAAATAAACTCCGAGGGTTGGGGTTTGATATAATGTGGAAAGAGGTTATCCAGAAATCGGGGGGATTCCCTCCCCTGGGAGTTACTATTGCCCAGGTGCTGTTAGATAAGGGAGAAAAGGCAGGGGAGCCGTTGATAAATAAATACCTTGCTAGGAAAGAGAAGGGATCAGCTCCCTATCTTTTTTATAAAGACTTTTTTATGGAAGGAAAGCCGGCCTTTGTGCCATCAAAAGATATTTCCTTACTGGATGTATTGGCTATTGTCGGTGAGACCGGCGGAGTGCCTGTGCTCGCCCATCCCGGGGCTCCCTTTCAAAAAGTGAATAAGAAAGACCTTTCTTTATTGAAAAGCCGGGGGCTGAAAGGCTTGGAAGTCTATACTTCCTACCATAATGAGGAGCAAACTCGTTATTATAAACGGTTAGCGGAAGAATTTGACCTGGTTCCGACTGTCGGTTCTGATTTTCATGGGACGATTAAGCCTCATATTTCTTTTGGATCGGTTAAGGAAGGCGGGTACTGGATGATTGAAAAATTGCGTGAAAGGAGGCCATGAATGTTCAACTGGCTGGATATTGTTTTGCTTGTTATCTTGGCAATAACTCTGATCTTGGGTTGTATAAAAGGCTTGGTCAGGCAGTTAGTCGGCATCCTGGCTGTGATTATCGGCATGATATTGGCTCTGACATTTTATCATAGTATCGGAACATTCTATCGCCCGTTGGTGTCTAATGATTCTATTGCTCATTTTTTAGGTTTCTTGAGTGTATTTTTTATTTTTTTGCTCTTAGGATGGTTAGTTTCACGCATGTTTTCCAAAGCGATGAAAGGGCCGTTTAAATTCCTTAACCATGTGCTAGGAGGATTTTTTGGATTGCTAAAGGGAACCCTTATTTGTGGGATAATTGTTTTTGCCTTATTGGTCTTTGCGGTAAATACTAAGGCTCTAGAAGGATCAATGATTGCCCCGTCTTGTTTAAAAATGACTATGGCAGTGGTCGACCTTGTACCGCAGGATCTAAAGGATAAATTCAGGGATGCTTATCAGGGATTGATAGGCCGGAGAGGGAAAAATGATGACAGAGAGTAGGCCTCTTTCTATCCACAAAAAAATGGAGATCCTGATAAAGGAGCTGGTTGAAAAAGAACTTCCTATTAAGGAAGCTATAAAAGAATTTGAGAAGATCTATATTGAAACTGCAGGGAAAAAGTATAATGGAAATAAAACCAGAACAGCTAAAGCCTTAGGAATCCACCGCAATACCCTGCATAATCTTTGTAAAACTCTTAAGATAAAATAGGTGCTTTAACGGCTTAATTTAGCACTCTATTCCTATGAGTGCTAAATATATTTCTTTTTTCCTTGACAAGCAGGGATGAATAATCTATATTAGCAGTTCACAATTAAGACTGCTAATAAACAGGAGGTTTAAATGAAAGTATTTCCCTTGTATGACCGTGTTCTCCTCAGAAGAGTGGAAGAACAGGAGGTAAAAGAAAGCGGAATAATTATTCCTGATACCGCTAAAGAAAAACCGCTTGAGGCTGAAGTTATTGAAGTCGGAAAAGGGCGGATCGAAGGAGACAAGGTGATCCCGCTTGAGGTCAAGAAAGGCGACAAAGTGCTTATTGGAAAGTTTGGTGGCACAGAAGTCACGATTGACGGAGAAGAACTTGTCATCGTTCGAGAAGAAGAAATCTTAGCAAAGATTTCTTAGTTTAAAGATAAGGAGAAAATAAAATGGCGAAACAAATAACACTTGGTGAAGAAGCCAGGCAGGCACTTTTAAAAGGTATTAATGCTTTAAGTAATGTTGTTAAGGAGACATTAGGTCCCCGAGGAAAAAATATTGTCCTTGATAAAAAGTTCGGTTCCCCTACAAGCACCAAAGATGGTGTGACTGTAGCTAAGGAGATCGAGCTTGAGGCTCCTATTGAGAATATGGGCGCCCAGATGGTAAAAGAGGTCGCTTCAAAGACTTCTGATGTGGCCGGGGACGGAACCACAACAGCTACTCTCCTGGCCCAGATAATTTATTCTGAAGGGCTTAAGTATGTAACAGCCGGCGCAAATCCGATTCTGATCAAAAAGGGAATCGACCAGGCTGTCGAAGCAGTTGTAGCAAACTTGAAGAAGCAGAGCAAGGATGTCAGTGGTGAAATGATCTCCCAGGTAGGTTCTATCTCGGCTAATAATGATAAGTCTATCGGCAGTATTATAGCCGAGGCCATGGACAAAGTAGGGAAAGACGGGGTCATCACTGTTGAAGAGGCAAAAGGAATGGAAACCACCTTGGAGATCGTCGAAGGGATGCAGTTTGACCGGGGATATCTTTCTCCCTATTTTGTTACTGATCCCGATAGAATGGAATGTATTCTGGAAAACCCTGTTATTCTTTTACATGAAAAAAAGATTAGTAATCTGCGCGAATTTTTGCCTTTACTGGAAAATGTTGCTAAGATGGGGCGCCCGTTGGTAGTAATAGCTGAAGATGTAGAAGGCGAAGCCCTGGCTACCTTGGTAGTTAACAAGCTTAAAGGCAGTTTTCAGTGTGTAGCAGTAAAAGCCCCGGGTTTCGGAGACAGGCGGAAAGCCATGCTCGAAGATGTTGCTGTGCTGACAGGCGGAAAGGTTATTACGGAAGATATCGGGGTTAAACTTGAAAGTGTGACAGAAGATTGGCTGGGTGAGACCAATAAAGTAGTTATTGATAAGGACAACACCACCATTGTAGAAGGCAAGGGAAATTCTAAAGATGTAAAGGCCCGCATAAAACAGCTGAGGACCCAGATCGAAGATACAACTTCTGATTATGATAGAGAAAAACTCCAGGAAAGATTAGCCAAGATGGTCGGTGGTGTAGCCCTGATCAAAGTTGGAGCAGCTACTGAATCAGAGCTTAAAGAGAAAAAAGCCAGAGTTGAAGATGCCATGAATGCGACCAAGGCCGCTGTAGAAGAAGGGATTGTTCCCGGTGGAGGTGTAGCCCTCCTGAACAGCCAAAAAGCCCTTGACGCTCTTAAAGTTGAAGGAGATGCAAATATTGGTATCAATATCATCAAAAGGGCATTGGAAGAACCTCTCCGGCAGATTGTGACTAATGCCGGATTGGAAGGTTCGATCGTAGTAGAGAAAGTCAAAGAGATGGAAAAGGGAGTAGGATTTAATGCCCTTACTGAAAAGTACGAAGACCTTGTAAAAGGCGGCGTACTTGACCCGGCCAAAGTCGTACGTACAGCTCTCCAGAATGCTTCCAGTATTGCTGGATTGCTTTTAACCACTGAGGGTCTTATCTCGGATATTCCTGAAGAAGATAAGGGTTCTGGAATGCCTCAAGGCATGCCTCCCGGTGGAGGAATGTACTAGAATCTCAGGCTTTATCGCAAGTTCAAGCCCCGGGCCTATGCCCGGGGCTTTTTTTTTGCCATTTTCTAACTATCATACATACCGATATTTTTTATAAATAGTTCAGGACAGCCCAAATTATTCAAGCATGGACACGGGTAAATCCCTGTCTTTCGAAGGGACTTACCCGTGTCTATGCCTTACAACTTACTATTTACTATTTTCTAAGTATCATATATATAATATTCTGTGTTTAAATTATTCGATCGTTACGTTTTGAAGGAAATTATTCCCCCGTTTGCTCTTGGCCTTACTATCTATACATTTGTGCTGTTAATGAACCAGATACTTCTTCTTTCGGAGATGTTTATTGATAGAGGTGTAGCTTTAATAACAGTCCTTGCTTTACTTGTCTATCTTATTCCTTCAGTACTGGCGTTTACAGTCCCTATGTCAGTGCTGATGGGCATACTGGCAGGTTTAAGCCGCATGTCATCTGATCTAGAGATAACTGCTTTGAAGACACTTGGAATTGATAACAAAAGACTTATCAGGCCAATTTTGCTCTTTTCTTTCTGCGGTTTCCTGGTAACAGCCCTTTTGACCCTATATCTTGCCCCCCGGGCAAATTATAAGTGGGTTCAGACCCTTTCCCGCTCCGTACTTGCCAAGGTGCAATTAAGAATTCCCCCCCGGGAATTTAATGAATCCATCCCTGATACAATGATTTATGTTCAGAACATTACTAAGGATAAAACCTGGGAAAATATTATTGTTGAAATTCACGGCTCCGGGAAAGAACCTAGTCTTATAGTTGCTGAAAAAGGCAGGATGAATTTTTTTCTGGATGAGGAAAGAGCGACTCTGGAGCTCTATAATGCGGTTTCCCATTCTTATCCGGTATCCAGGCCTGAAAAATACATGGTTGCTGCTTTTAACCGGATGGACGAGGAATTGGATATAGAAAATATTTTTTCCTCCCGATCTGAAAAAAAAA
The DNA here is from genome assembly GCA_965603705.1 of uncultured bacterium. Lineage (GTDB taxonomy): Bacteria > Acidobacteriota > Aminicenantia > Aminicenantales > Aminicenantaceae > JAUVXM01. The sequence continues at coordinate 5,140 of CBFDDY010000122.1, forward strand.
GAGTAAAAGAAAAGGATATTAAAGAACTCTTGCAGGCTATTCCGGAGATTAGAGAAGGTCTTGATGCCCATACTAAGAAAAAAAGCAATAAGACCGGGGTGGGTCATTTGGAATGGGAGTATAGTTCCCATTGGATTGAAGTGCATAAAAAATTCGCCCTTCCCTTTTCTTGCTTAATATTCGCCTTGCTGGGGATTTCTCTGGGGGCTACGACCCGAAAAGGCGGCAGGGCGAGTGGGTTTACTCTCAGTATTGTGATAATAATTTTTTATTATATAATGATAACTGCGGGAGAAAACCTGGCTATTGACGGAAGAATAAAGCCCTGGCTGGGGATGTGGGGACCGAATATCCTGCTGTGTATGACTGGTTTGTTTTTGTTTGTCAAGTCACGTAATGAGTTTTTTATTTTTTCTTTGTTTTCCCGGATAAAAGGGAAAAAAAAGAACGAACGTAAGATGCTGAAACAAAAGAGGTCGGGCCTGAGAGGCCCCCATCTTTATCTGTCGTTTCCCAATCTGCTTGACCGTTATATTCTCCGGAAATTTTTAGCTATTTTCGCTCTGGTGTTTATCAGTATGCTGGCGATTTTTATCATTATCAACTTTTTTGAAAAAATCGATAGTGTTTATGAGCATGGTAAGCCTATTTCATTATTTTTTGAATTTATCTGGTTTAAAGTTCCAGAGTTTATCCATTATATCCTCCCGATCACTGCTCTGGCATCAGCGCTCCTGGCTTTGGGTTTAATGACCAAGTTTAATGAGATTACTGCAGTGAAAACCTGTGGAATCAGTATCTACCGCACTGTCCTCCCAATAGTGTTTTCGGCTTGTGTGGTTAGCTTTTTAGCTTTTTATCTGCAAGAGAACATTCTTCCCTATTCCAACAAAAAAGCGGAAGAGACCTGGAATAAAATCAATGACCTTCCTCCCCGCCGTTTCAACCAGCTCGACAGGAGCTGGGTAATGGGGAAGGAAAAGAACAGGATCTATTATTATAGATATTTTGATCCCATTGCCTCCACCTTTGGTCAGATTTCCATTTTCGATCTGGATATAGAGTCTTGGTCTATCAAACGGCGGATTTTTTCCGAGAAAGGGTTTTTAGATGGGAATAAACTTTCGCTTACGAACTGCTGGTGCCGGGATTTCAAGGGTGCGAAGCCGGAAAAATTTGAAAGAGCAAACAATATGGTTCTGTCTCTGGAAGAAAATAAAGATTTTTTCCTGAGGGAGTGGAAAGAGCCGGATCAAATGGGCTATTTTGAATTGAAAAAATATATTCGAAGTATAGAAGAAAGAGGATTTGAAACAGTCAGATTTAAAGTGGACCTGTTTTGTAAAATATCTTTTCCCTTAGCCAGTTTGATAATGGTGCTGTTGGGTATTCCTTTTGCTTTTTCAATGGGAAGAAGAGGAGCTTTAGTTGGGATAGGTCTAAGTATTACAATCGCAATTATTTACTGGGGAGCTATCGGTATATTTAAAAGCCTGGGGTATGCTGGGTTTCTTGATGTTTTTTTTGCTGCCTGGGGCCCTAACTTGATATTCGGATTAGCAGGGCTTTATTTTATCTTTACTTTAAGGACTTGACCCGGTTTACTACATTTTGTATTTCCCAAAATCTTCGGGGCTTAAATTTTCGAGCCAATTTTTTAATTTTTCAGAATCTTCCAGCTTCTCGTCAAATTTTATGCTGTGAGCTTTTTCTATTATTTTTTCTTCAATATAGATCGGGGCCTCCATACGAAGGGAAAGGGCGATAGCATCAGATGGCCTTGAGTCGATCTTAATGATCTTACC
>CBFDDY010000123.1:0-6886 GCA_965603705.1 uncultured bacterium
TAGCTTATGAAATTCTGCTGTGGCTGAAGCGAGCTCAAGCCACACCTGAATTTCATATATATCGACATTTTTTATGAATAGTTCAGGTAAAATGAATAAACGCCTTTATCTATACCTGCTTCCCCTTCTTTTCTTTCTTGCCGGATGCAATATATCGGAAACCTGGCAAAAAACTACTTTACTCTACTTTGACACTATCTGTGAAGTTAATCTATTCTGTCCTCCTTCTACCTTTCAAGCCGCCCTAAAAGAAACTAAAAACACATTTTCGCATATAGAGGAGAAATTTTCTCCCGGCGTCCACGATTATTCTTCCCCTCTGGTATTAGCGCTTTTTAAGACAGCTACAGAAGTAAACCACAGCTCCTCCGGCAGCTTTGACATAACCGTAGCGCCGCTCTCTAAATTATGGGGCTTTAAATCAGGGAAGCACAGAGTGCCTTCCCTTGAGGAAATCTTATCAGCCCTTAAAAGGGTCGGTATGAAAAAAATCAGTATGAAAAAAGGCTCCTTAATCCTAACTGCTGGAATGGAGCTGGATTGGGGAGGAATTGCTAAAGGATATGGGGTGGACTTGGCCGCCCAAAAATTAAAAGACATGGGTATTTCCAAAGGATTTATCAATGCAGGCGGCGACCTTTGCTGTTGGGGGAAAAACCCGGAAGGTAAACCATGGCAGGTTGGTATTAAACATCCAAGAGAAGCAGGCTTTGTGGAAATCATCCCTCTCTCTGATAAAAGCGCTGCCACTACCGGAGACTATCAAAGATATTTTACAAAAAAAGGTATTCGATATCACCATATCTTTGATCCCCACACTGGATATCCTTCCCAGGGAAAACAAAGCGTTACTGTGATCGGGCCAGAAACATGCCTCTGTGATGCTCTCTCAACCGCTCTTTTTGTCTCTAAAACACCGGAAAAAATCCTAAAGGAATACCCAGAATATTGGGCAATCTTAATAGATTCAAAAGGAGAAATATCAACTCTTGGAAAAAATTTACCCTAAATCTTCCAGCCTGGGTTATTCACGAGTCGAGGTTGCCGTAGATACGAGGCACAGGGTATGAAGCTGTAGATTCTACTGCGAATACCCTGTAACGAAGTAAATGCAGTAAAATCGGCTCGCCCAGAGGGTAAAAAGTGCCGCTGATAAAATAAGTTTTTGTTTTTTTGAATATAGCAGCGGCAATTTTTATGAATAACCAGGCTAAATCTTCATGGGCATTAATACATACTTATATTCTATCTCTTCTTCGTCTTTAGTCCGCATTAGGACAGCGCTGTTTTCGTCTTTTAATTCAAAACAGACTTCCTCTACTTTTACTGTGGAAAGAAAATCAAGTATGTATTGAGAGTTAAATCCAATTTCAAGTTCATCTCCAGAATAGTCCGCCTTAACCTCATCTCTGGCCTCTCCCAGCTCTGGATTCGAGGAAAAAAGGCTAACTTTATTCTCTTTAATGCTAAATTTTATTCCCCTGGTCCTTTCCGTAGAAAGTAAGGAAACCCTCCTGACAGCATCACTTATTTCCTCCCGGTCAAGGATTAATGTGTTGGGGTTATCTTTTGGAATAACAGCTTCATAATTAGGGAATTTCCCTTCAATAATCCTTGAAGTAATCGTTCTATTTGTGACATTAAAAAATAGATTGTTTTCATCAAGGTCAAATGTAATGGTTTTATCCTCAAATTTTCTTAACTCACTTAATGTCTTCTTTGAAATAATTCCCTTTATCTCTTCTGTTATATTTAAATCCTCTATTTTAGAGCACGTGTAAGCAAGTCTATGCCCATCAGTGCTTATCAACTCAATACTGTTATTCTTCAGTTTCATTAAAGCCCCGTTCAAATAATACCTTTGCTCAAGAGAAATCGCACAATACACTTTTTCTATCATCTCCTTAAATTTTTCAAGCGGGAGATTGATGTCCTTTTCAAACTTAGGCTCTGGAACTTGAGGATAATCTTCTTTGGGAAGTATATTGACTTTAAATTCACTAGCTCCAGATGTGATACTCATCATTTTTTCATCTATCTTCTCAAAAGAAACATCATCTCTACTTGAAAGTGATTTTACTATTTCAAATACTTTTTTTCCAGAAACTGTAACAGCCCCGGTTTCCTCAACCTGGGCTGAAAAATGAGTCTTCATCCCAACTTCAAGGTCGGTACCTATCAGCTCTACATTATCTTGCGACGCATTGATTAGAATATTTGCTAAAATCGGCATAGTATTTCGTTTTTCAACAATTCCCTGTAAAAGCTGAAGTTCGTTGAGAATAGCTTCTTTTTTTGTGATAAATTTCATTTTTCCACCTATCCTAAATATATATATTATTATTAATTATTAATAAAAGGTAAAGTGCTAATAATAATAATAATTGCACTGAAAATGTGAAAAAAAAACATAAGTCATTGATTCCTTAATGGATGTAATTGATTATTTTGTTTATTTCCTTGTTGAATTTTGAGTCAGTTGTTTTTAATTTCTCAATTTTCCGAATACTATGCAGCACCGTTGTGTGATGTTTTCCACCGAATTTTTTTCCGATTTCCGGGAGGGAGGATTTTGTAAGTTCTTTTGAAATATACATGGCAACTTGACGAGGAAAGGCATATTTTGGGGAATTATTCCTAGCCTTAATTTGAGAGAGAGTTACTTTAAATTCATGGCATACTATTTTTTGGATTTTCTCAATTGTGACGACATGATCAGAGGAGTCTAAAAGATTTTTAAGCGCTTCTTTTGCAATATCAAGGTCGATCGGCTTCCCTTTTAAGGATGCGAATGCAATGATACGACGCAGGTATCCCTCTAACTCTCTTATATTTGAATAGACTTTATCTGCAATATATAGAGCGACGCTCTCAGGAAGTTTAACATTTTCTAAAGCTGATTTATTCATCAGAATAGCAATCCTTGTTTCTATATCTGGGGGTTGTAAGTCAACCAATAAACCCCATTCAAATCTTGAGCTAAACCTTTCTTCAAGTTTTGGGATTTCTTTTGGGGCACAATCACTAGAAATAACAATCTGCTTCTGTTGGTCATAAAGGTGATTAAATGTATGAAAGAACTCTTCTTTAGTCCGTTCTCTTCCTGCAAGATAATGGATATCATCCATAAGGAGAACATCAACACTTCTGTATTTATGACGAAAGTCAAGGATCCTCCCGTATTGGAGGTGGTTTATAAGATCGTTCATAAATTTTTCTGTTGTGATGAAAAGGATTTTAAGCCTGCGATTGCTTGTGAGATTATAATGCCCGATAGCATTCATTAGGTGGGTTTTTCCCAAACCGGCTCCGCCATAAATGTAAAGGGGGTTATAAGATTTAGCAGGATTCTTTACCACTGCTAAAGCGGCCGCATGAGCGAACTGATTGCATGAGCCAACTATAAAATTTTCAAAAGTATAATTTGGATTCAAGTTAGGATTTAATAAGGAACCCTTTTTAGATTTCCTCTCCTCAGGCGAGTTCCGCATAAAAGAAGAAGAGGAGTCATCACATATATACTTTATGTTATAAGCCTTATTGTAGATATCCATGGAGCAGGTATTTATTAATCTTGAATAATGGAAGGAAAGCCAATCCTTAAAATAAGAATTAGGGACTTTAATATAGAGAGAACCTTTTTCTTGGCCGATAAAGATGGTTGGATCGAACCAGGTTTCAAAACTATTCTTATCAATTTTTTTTTTTACAGCCTGTTTGATATAGAGCCAGGGGTTTTCTTTTTCCATCATTTTTTATCTCAGAATATCATTTTTCCACAGATATATCCACAATTGTGGAAAAGTTATTAAATTTATTGCCGGTTCGGGATCACAAGCTTTGCTATATTATCACTCAATTTTTTTGAATTCAAGGATATTTTTAAATTATTTTATTTTTTTCTTATCTCCCGAGAAGACTTATGATTAAACCAGGAAGCGTTTTGTGTTATGATTAAATTAAAAGAAAATGAAGCGCCAATGAAAAATCTTAAACTAACCAATAGTTTTATACTTGCTTTATATATTTTATTGTCTACAAGCATGATCTTCTCTGGAACTACTACACAAATAGACCAGGAATTTTTAAAAAAATTTACTTACCGCAACCTCGGACCCTTTCGCAGCGGAGCCTGGATAAGTGACTTTGCTGTTCCTGAGTATCCGGAAAAAGCCCATCTTTATACCTTTTATGTTGCCACTCGAAATGGCGGCCTTTGGAAAACCACCAACAACGGCACCACTTTTAAACCGATATTTGATGACCAGGATATTATCTCAATCGGTGATGTTGCCTTGGCTCCGTCAAGGCCAGAAATCGTCTGGGTTGGAACAGGAGAGGCAGCTAATGCCCGCAGTTCATACTGGGGAGACGGAGTATATAAATCGAATGATGCCGGGAAGACTTGGCAGAATATGGGATTAAAAGATTCGCATCATATAGGCCGGATCGTAATTCATCCCGAAAATCCTGATATTGTCTACGTGGCAGCCATGGGGCACCTTTTTTCAAGAAATAAGATGAGAGGTGTATTTAAAACTGAAGATGGAGGAAAGTCCTGGCGTAAAGTGCTGTATATAAATGATAAAGTCGGTGTAATAGATGTTGCCATTAACCGGGACTCCCCTGACATACTGTATGCGGCTGCCTATGAAAAACAGAGACTTCCCTGGCACTTTGAAGCTGGGGGGGCTGGCAGTGCCATATATAAGACTTGTGACGCCGGAAAGACCTGGGCAAAATTGAGCAGCGGTCTTCCCTCCGGCAAGATCGGGCGTATTGGGATCGACATCTTTCGCAAGAATCCTGATATTGTCTATACTGTGATTGAAAATACTAATAAGCGAAAGCCTACCGAAAAAGAAGCGGAACAGGACCGCAGGCGGGGACTCAAACCCCAGGAAAGACTTATTGGGGGAGAAGTCTACCGCACAGAAGATGCCGGAAAAACATGGACAAAGATGAATTCGATCAATGATAATGTAGGTGGAAAAGCAGCCTATTCCTTCTGTCAGATCCGAGTCGACCCCAATAATGACCAGAATGTCTATGTAACAAGCATCTGTGTTGCTAATTCCCAGGATAGCGGCCGGACCTGGCATGATGTAGACTGGCCGCCGCAAAAGATGTTTACCCGCTCATTCGGGGATGTACGTACGCTCTGGATTGACCCGCAAAATTCCGACCGCATGCTTATGGGAAGCGACGGCGGCGTACATGTCACCTATGACCGGGGAAAGACCTGCGATTATTACGACAATATTCCTATCGCCCAATATTATGCCATCGGGGTGGATATGGAAGATCCCTACAATATTTACGGCGGCCTGCAGTGTCATGAATCATGGAAAGGACCGAGCAACAGCTGGTCGGGTAGCATTACCTTGGAAGACTATGTGACCGTCGGTAGCGGGGACGGCATGTACAATCAAGTCGATCCCAAAAACAGCCGCTGGCTCTATAATACATCACAGTTTGGAGGCCACTACAGGGTTGACCAGAAGCTGGGCACTCGGACAAGCATTGTCCCGCAAAGAGAGGAAGGAAAGGCTCCTTATCGCTTTAACTGGTGCCCACCTCTTCATATCTCTCCTCACAACAGCGAGGTCATCTATACCGGAACTCAGCTCTTGCTGCGCTCGATGTGCCGCGGAGACAACTGGCAGGAGATAAGCCCGGATTTAACCAGGGATGATGCGGTTAAAATAGCGGGTCAAGGTCATATCCAGTACTGTACTATCACTACTATCTCAGAGAGCCCTCTTAGCCCCGGGATTATCTGGGTAGGGACGGATGATGGAAAGGTGTGGCTTACTAGAGACGGAGGTGCGGATTGGCTTGCTATAACTCAGAATATCGCAGGGGCCGGAGGGCCGGAAAGTTATTGGGTAAGCCGGGTTTTTGCCTCGAGTCATGATTCAGGAATAGCATATGCGACAAAATCAGGCTATCGGAGGGATGATTTCCGTCCCTTTGTTTTTAAAACCACAGACTATGGAAAAAATTGGGTCTCGATCACAGCCGGCCTGCCGGCAAAACCGGTTAATGTCATTATTGAAGACCGGAAAAATCCGGAACTCCTTTTCCTAGGTAATGATAAAGGGGTTTTTGTCAGCCTGGACACTGGCAATAAATGGGCGTATATGCGCAGTAACATGCCTACGGTAGCAGTCCATGACCTCCTGGTCCATCCTCGGGAAAATGACCTGGTGGTCGGTTCTTACGGCCGAGGTCTGTTTATTACTGACATAACGCCTCTACAGGAATTGAACGCCAGGGTCCTGGCTGAAGATGTGTATTTGTTTAATATCGAGCCGCGTGTGCAGCGTCTGGCCCACACCTATGGAGGGAACTATAATCTTTACGGTAACAGGCATCACTCCGCACCCAACGAACCTAATGCTATTGTTATCAATTACTATCTGAAAGAGATAACCGCAGAAAAAGCAAAGATCACTATCACGGATCCTTATGGCTCTGTCCTGCAAGAATTAAAAGGGATTTCCGCTGCCGGGATAAACCAGGTGTTCTGGAATATGCGGCAAAAACCAACAGTAGAACAAAAGTCCCGTATGGGACGCTGGGCAAGAGGGCCCTTAGTAGAGCCGGGTGAATATGTAGCTGTGCTTAAAGTGGGAAACAAGGAATGTGCAAAAAAATTCAAAATAAAAGGCCGGGCCGGCTGGGAAGTGAAATAGGAAATGAAAGTGGCAATGAAAATAGTAATTATTGATGATGACCGGAGTACTCTGGCTGTTATTGAAAAAGCCTTGATCCTGGATGGGTTCTGGATTTATAGCGCAAAAGATGGGGAGGAAGGATTAGAATTGGTTAAGCGGGAAAAACCGGATATTTTAATAAGCGACATGTTGATGCCTAAGATCCA
>CBFDDY010000124.1:0-6837 GCA_965603705.1 uncultured bacterium
AAATATACTGGTTGAGCCCCCAGTAGTAAAAGTTAGGTATCCAGAGCCCTATGACAAGAGCAGTCCAGGGCAGCACTGAATGGTTGCTGGGGAGGATAACATGGAGTTTATCTGCATTGTGTTCAAAAAAGCTGCCTACTCCGCCTACAGCAATAAAGCCAAGCACCATGGTAATAGTGCCACCTAAGATCAAAGCTGAGCCCTGAAACAGATCTGCCCAAGCAACCGCTTTCAGCCCTCCCCATGCTGTATATAATGCGGCAATTCCGCCTATCATCCAGATGGCATAAGTCATTTTAATGTCAAAAATGGTATTAAGTGTCAAGCCACCGGAATATATAACTGCCGAAATAGTTACGAAAACGTAGATAAGCATGGTGTAGAATGCCATAAGGCTGCGGGCAGCTGTGTTATAGCGGTACTCAAGGAATTCCGGGATAGTGAAAATACCTGCTTTTAGGAATTTGGGTAAGAAGAAGATTGCTACTACAACCAGGCAGATGGCCGCCATCCATTCATAACTAGCGACCGCCATGCCGGCAACACTAGCTCCTTGCCCTGCCATTCCTACAAAGTGTTCAGTGGATATATTAGCAGCTATTAATGAAAGGCCAATAAACGGCCAGAGAAGATCGCGGCCAGCCAGAAAGAAATCCTCTCCGGTTTTTTCTTTCCGGCTTTTGTACATACTTATGCTTACGACAATTAAGAAAAAGGCCAGAAATAGAAAAATGTCAATCCAAGTCAGCTGCATTACTATTTCCTTTTATTTTATTATTGGGTTCTTCTTGATCCGGGTTTGAAAGTTTTTGTTTTTTCTTTTTATACAATCCGAAAAGAACTACGGCCGGAATCTGATAGCAGGCGATAATGACAGGAGCAAGGATCAGCCGGAAAATGTTAAAATCTGGGACAAAAAGGATAATAAATCCAGCGAATCCGCCTAAGGAGGCCAAGATTGAACCGATTAATAAAAAATCTAAATTGATTTTCCGCAAACTCTTACAACCTGCTAGCCTGAATTATTCATAAAAAAATGGCGATTAAAATTAAAAACGAGAAAAAAGTTAAAATAATCATTCTTGAAAAAACCTTGCATATCACTGAAAATAAATTAATTATAAAAACGTCGCCATTTTTTTATGAATAGTTCAAGTTAGTCAAGCATAAAGCTTTTATTTTTAAAAATGGTCAGACAAGTGTTAACCACATTGGAGTCATATAGTTTTCCCCGGTTGCTTCTAATTTCACCGAGAGCTTCTTCGATGGTTAAGGCGGCCCGATAAGGTCTATGTGTGGCCATAGCCTCGATAACATCGGCGACAGCCAGGATCTTTGCTTCCAATTGGATATCTTTTCCCTTTAATCCATTGGGGTATCCGCTTCCGTCTATACGCTCGTGATGCTGAAGTACGATTTCTGCAATTGGCCAGGGAAAGTCAATGGATTTCAAAATATCGTAACCGACCTGAGCGTGGGTCTTGATGATATTATATTCGACCTCAGTTATTTTTCCGGGTTTGCTGAGGATTTCAGATGGGACATAGATCTTTCCAATATCATGTAAGCTGCTTGCCATACGTACTGCCGCGATTTGATTTTCAGGTAAATTCATTTCTTTGGCAATAGCATAGGCCAATTTGGTTACTCGGCGTTGATGACCGGCCGTGTATGGGTCTCTGGTCTCAATAGTAGAGGCCAAAGCATCTACAGTCCCTTCCATGGCTCTTTTTTGTTTTTCCCAGCTTTCTTTGAGGTTTTGTTCTGCTATTTTTATGCGTGATATATCAGAAAAAGCCAGTACGATTCCTGTGATTTTACCGGCTTCGTTTCGAGTTGGAGAAATGTTTTGATTAATAAAGACATCTCCCCTTTTTTTAATTTTGCACAGGACTGCCTCTTTTGTTAACTTGAAATTTTCTCCTTTAAGGATTTTTTCTGTGGGGAGGGACAATTTTTTTCCAGTTTTTTCACTTTTGATAGTAAAAAATTGCTGTAAAGGCTGCTTCAGGATGTCTTTCTGTTTACACCTAGTCAATTTTTCCGCATAGGGATTTATAAAGGAGATAGCTCCCTCTTTATCAGTCGCGATCACTCCTTCGTCTATTCCGTCTAAAATAGTTGTGAGAAAACGCTCTCTGTTTTTAAGCTTCATCTCCATCTTGAATTTATAGAGAGCAATCTCGATCGTAGTGTTTAATTCTCTTTCTTCAAAAGGTTTAAGCAGGTAGCCGAATGGCGCTGTTTTTTTTGCCCGATCCAGGGTTGTCTCGTCTGTGTAAGAGGTTAGATAAACAATGGGGATATTCAGCTGAGTGTAAATTATCTCTGCTGCTGTGATTCCTGAGGTTTTTCCCTGTAGCATAATGTCCATTAAAACCAAGTGTGGTTTTTCTTTTTTAGAATTCTCAATCGCTTCTGAAGCGGTCTGGACAACTCCTGTAACTTTGTACTTTAAAGTCAAGAGCATATTGAGGATGTCGTTGGCAACAATGCTTTCATCCTCAACTACAAGTATTTTTGTATCTAACATTTTGTCCTTTAATATGGTGGGCGGTACTGGACTTGAACCAGTGACACCCTGCTTGTAAGGCAGGTACTCTACCGCTGAGCTAACCGCCCACCTGGTTTTTATCCATAGGTTGTGTTTAAATTATTAATTAAAAAATAGTTATTGTCAATAATAGATAAAGCTGAAAAAGCTGAGGGATGGATACGGGTAAGTCCCTACGAAAGACAGGGATTTCACCCAGCGGGGAAATCCCTTCCTGTCCTCACAACGCTCTCCTCGAGAGAATCTCGAGGAACCATGCCCGCGTTGTTCCGGATGGCTTTCTGCGGGATTTACCCGTATCCATGCCAACTCTTAGCCTTTTACAAATAGATAAGGATAGATATTAAAATAGTGCCTGATGAATCTGAGAGTATGGATTAAGCGACATTGCAGATTGATCCACCTCCCCATGATATCATTATAACTATTAAGAGAAGCATGAGCTATCAATTATTGACTTATTATTAGGCTTGTGTTAAATTTATGGTGATTTTTTGATTGAAATTTATATTTTGCCTGGATTATTCATAAAAAAACGGTGATGTTTTTACTATTTATTCAGGTTAATAAAAGGGTGATAATATGTTTGCTGTAATTAAAACTGGAGGAAAGCAGTATAAAATACAGGAAGGAGAAACTCTCCAGGTTGAGAAACTAAATATTGAGAAGGGCAAGAAAGTTAAATTTAAGGAAGTTCTCCTGATCGAAAATGAAGGTAAGGCTCAAATCGGAACTCCCTTTGTGAAAGATGTAGTTGTAGAAGCGATTGTTGTTGAGAATTTTAAAGATAAAAAAGTAATCGTTTTTAAAAAGAAGAGAAGAAAGCAGTATAGAAAGACGAAAGGGCATCGACAGGAATTAACAAAAGTAAAAATCGAGAGAATTGTTCTTGAAAAGAAACAAGCTCCCAAGAAAGCCGATCCAAAGAAAAAGGTTACAGAAAAAAAATTAATAAAGCCAGCCGGAGTGACTGCGGTCAATAAGCCTGCTGCAAAAAAGATTTCAAGCAGTAGAGGGAAAGCGGAAAAGCCAGCAAAGAAAGCCACAGTAAAAACTAAAACAGCAGTAAAAACACCTGCGAAGAAAAAGGTTGTGACTAAGACAAAGAACCCAACCCCTGCAAAGGAGTAATAAGATGGCGCATAAAAAATCAGGTGGAAGTGCAAAAAATGGAAGGGATAGTGAATCGAAACGGCTGGGAGTAAAAAGGTCAGGCGGCCAGTTTGTAACAGCAGGTTCTATTATTGTCCGTCAGCGCGGAACTCCTTTTAAGCCTGGATTAAATGTTGGAAGAGGTAAGGACGACACTCTTTTTGCCAAGGCTTCCGGTTTTGTACAATTTGAATCTAAGGCGAAGAAAAAGATTGTTTCCGTCCTGGCTGATTGATCATATTTAGGTGACTCATAAAAAACTATCATTCATCTAATGAAATTCTGATGTGGTTGAAGCGACAGTGAAGATTTAGCCTTCTGATTAAAAAAGATGTATCATCCCTATCGACATTTTTTATGAATAGTTAATGTTTATTGATCAAGTCAAAGTAACTTTAGTTGCCGGATACGGGGGGAGGGGTTGCCTTAGCTTTCGCAGAGAAAAAGGGGTTCCTCGGGGTGGCCCGGATGGAGGTCGCGGAGGTGATGGCGGCAGTATCTTTCTTATCTCTGATGAAAACATCAATTCGCTTACTTATTTCCGTTATAAACCTATTAATAAGGCAAGCAGAGGCGCCCATGGTGAGGGATCAAAGCGCTCTGGAAAAAGAGGGGAAGACCTTATTCTAAAAGTGCCTGTAGGAACGGTCGTCAGGGAAGATAATAACAAAAAAATTATATTTGATTTTACCAGGGCGGGACAAAAATATTTAGTTGCGAAAGGAGGGAAAGGTGGATTGGGAAATGCCGCTTTTGTCTCCTCAACCAACCGGGCGCCGCGAATATATGAAGAAGGGAAATCCGGGGAGGAACGTGAGCTTGCTCTGGAATTAAAACTTATTGCTGATGTTGGATTAGTGGGATTTCCGAATGTAGGGAAATCGACATTGATCTCTAAAGTATCTGCTGCTAAGCCGGTAATTGCTGACTACCCTTTTACTACCCTGATCCCGAATCTGGGAGTAGTTGATCTTGATGAATTTAAAAGTTTTGTTATTGCTGATATTCCCGGTTTGATCAAAGGAGCTCATCTCGGCCATGGATTAGGAATGCAGTTTCTCAAACATATAGAGAGAACTAAAATCCTTGCTCACATTGTAGATGTCTCCCCTTATTCGCAAAGAAATCCCAGGGAGGATTATTTCATAATAACAAAAGAGATCGAATCCTTTAATAAAGAGTTAATAAAAAGACCCCAGATACTGATTGCAAATAAGATCGATATGTTGGACAATGACAAGACTAGGTTAGCAGCCGTTAGGCAATTGGCCCAAAGGCAAGGAATGCCTTTTTTTGCAATTTCAGCATTGGAAGAAAAAGGGCTTGAACAATTGATACATGCAATCAGTCGAGAGCTGCAGAAAAAAGAGTAAGATATGACTTAAATCAGCAAAGAAATAGAATATATTTACATATGGATAAAACAAAAATTGGTCTTTTTGGAGGAACATTCAATCCGGTTCATCAAGGGCATATAAAAGCAGCTGAATGTGTCCAGCAAAAATTCTGTCTTGATAAGGTGCTTTTTATTCCCTCCAATATTCCGCCCCATAAAAACATGGATGCCGTTGCCCTACCCGAGCACCGGTCGAATATGGTTAAATTGGCTATTGCTGATTTTCCCCGATTTGAATTTTGTTCTATAGAGATGGAAGTAAGGGGGAGGTCTTACTCGATTTATACTCTTAAAAAGATTAAAAGAATGTTTCCAGATAAGGATGTTTTTTTTATATTAGGAATGGATGCTTTTTCAGAGATAGATACCTGGAAGGATTATGAAAAAGTTTTACAGCAATGTTGTTTTATTGTAATCAGCCGTCCTGGTTTTCGCCTGTCGGATGCTAGAGAGGGTATTGGAGGTAAATATGAGGGCAGTATTTGTGATGTTTCCGGAGTACAAATTGGAAGAGATTATAAATTTATTCCTGGAAAAATATTTCTTTTTCCGATAAATGCGCTTGACGTAGCTTCAACCGATATACGAAAAAGAAACATCGAAGGCTCTTCATGGGGCGCAATGGTTTCTGAAAGAGTTGAATATTATATAAAGGAGAATAGACTTTATCAATAAAATGAATAAAGAAAAACACCCAAAGATATCCAAAAATAGCCTTCCTCAAGGAGTTAGAGTGAGCGTAAAGGCCTCTCAAGACAAAAAAGCCGCAGGAATTATTGTGCTGGACTTGAGCGAGATATCCTCTTTTACGGATTATTTTGTTATAATGAATGGTAACTCAGACAAACAGAATATTGCCATTTGTCATAGCGTTGCCAGGGCATTAAAAAAAGCAAACTTTAAGCCTCTTAGTATTGAGGGATTAGATAAGGCAGAATGGGTATTAATGGATTATGGAAGTTTCATAATTCACATATTTTCTGAGCAAGCTCGGGAATATTATTCGTTGGAAAAATTGTGGGGAGATGGACCAAAACTATATATAAAAAATGAAATTAAAAGTATTGTGGCCGGGGAAAACAAATAACAAGTCTATCCGGGATCTTCAGGAATTCTATTTTGATAAAATTGATAGGCTGGGAAAACTTAAACTGATAGAAACCCAGGAGGCGAAAGGAATCCCAGATAAATATTCCGAACGGATTAAAGAAATTGAGGCCAAAGGATTTGAAAAATATTTAAAAGATGATTATATTATTTGCCTTTTTGATAGAGGTAAAGAAATGAGCTCAAAACAGTTTGCCGGATTTTTAAGCAAAACCTCGATGAATTATCCGCACTCTATCACATTTATATTAGGAGGATTTGTAGGTCTGGCTGATAGAATAATTGGAAGAGCAGACCTTTTGTTATCATTATCTCAGATGACCTTTTCTCATGAGTTGGCCAGAGTTGTTCTATTAGAACAGATCTATCGTTCTTTGTCTTTGATCAAAGGAATGAAGTATGCTAAATAGGGAGTGTGAACTTGAAAAAAGACTGAAGGCCATTCTCGGGACACTGCCTTCTATCAAATATCTGATTAATCAAGAGGAAGCCTCTTCTTGACTCTTGGCCTAAATGGGTGGCGGTCGACTTTTGTAAAGCTAGCAGAATTACTTTTCTTCCCTTCTTTTTGTTGTATATGTAGGGCGTTGTTAGAGAAACCCGGAGAAAAGGTTGTTTGTAATCGTTG
>CBFDDY010000125.1:0-6781 GCA_965603705.1 uncultured bacterium
AGTGCGCTTTTTTTCGGCATACCAAAAACCTCCCCAGTTTAGAACTTATCACCATCCGCAGCAGCCTGAAGCGGCCTTTGAACCATCCTCTTGAAATAGCACGCTGGATATAAGCTTTGACCATATTATCAGGAATCTCAATTTGTTCTTCTTCAGGTTTCCGCACAAGATAAAGAGAATCTGTAGGACATGTAGTAACACATAAACCACAGCCGATGCATTGGGTGGCATCCAAAACTGCTTTATCCCCATTCAGGCTTAATGCAGCCATCTGGCAGCGCTCTACACAGATCCCGCAGCCTGAACATGATTCCTCCTTAAACTCAGCTATAAACGGAGATGAGACCATATCTGCAGGCCTGGGATGACGTTTAATGGTTTTAAGCACCTGGCAGCAGCAGCCACAGCAGCAGCAAATATTTGCGATCTTTTTTGAGAAACTGGGCTGAAGGACCAGGCCCTCCTTATCAGCTTTCTTGATCAGCTCAAGCGCTTCCTGCTTGCTGATCTCCCTGCCCATGCCATTGCGCTTATAATAATCGACTCCCCCTCCAAAAACCAGACAATTACCCTCTGGTTTGTCACATCCTTCTCCCATAATTCGCCTTTCACGGCGACAGATACAGGGTGCTTCCAGAAACCTACTTTGTGATTCGACCAGTTTCCGCACATCCTCATAGGGAAGGGCTTTAAGCTCTACATCAATACTACGGCCGACAGGAACAGTCCGCAGCTGAGGGGATTTTTTCCAGCTTTCAAGGACAAAAAGGTCAGGCATGTATTCATTAAAATCCTTGATGAGTTCAGGGTCCAGGTTATTGACATGAAACTCCCAGATCCCGATGACAAACTGCAGGGCCATATATCTTGGAGGAGATTTCCGTCGAACCGTCCTGTAGATAAGCCCCTTTAAGGCCATTTCCTCCAGCCTGCGGGCTGCTTCATCTTCGTTGATTTTTGCCCGGCGGGCTATGATCCGTGGTTCTTCCGATATCAGGTTCAGCTTTAAAGCCAGTTCTGCTTCTTCTTGGGTAAAAAGCCGCTTTAAAATACGCAGCTCCACCCCGCTTTTTGTGGCAGGATACCCTCCCGGCAATCGATCCAGATGCCTAGCAAGCTTTCGAAATATATCCCCGCGATCTCCAGCCTCGCGCTCTGGTTTTGCTATGTTAGATATTTTAAACAAGATAGGCTAATATATACCCCAATTATCAGCCTAAATCAATCATTAATGTCCACTCACTTTTATTCAATAAATTTATACCCAACCCCTCGCACTCCAATAATATGGACTGGACTTGAAGGATCGTCCTCGATTTTTTTTCTTAAATCCGAAATGTGCTTATCTACGGTACGGGATTGTACATAGACATCCCTGCCCCAGACTTCATCTAAAATGGAATCCCGGCTCATCACCTGGCTTCTGTGCTTGATGAGAAATAGGAGTAGATCAAACTCCAGGGCAGTTAGATAGAAGAGCTTTCCCTTCTTCATGGCCTCATATCTGGTGAAATCCACTTCTATTTCCCCGAATCTGTATTTATCAATATCCTGGCGGCTCTGTCCGGCCCTCCTTAAAAGGGCCTTTACTCTGGCCAGAAGTTCCCTGGGACTAAAAGGCTTGGTCACATAGTCATCAGCCCCCAATTCCAATCCCAGCACCTTGTCGATTTCTTGGCTTTTAGCGGTCAGCATCAGGATGGGGGTGTTGATCCCATCTTTTCGCAACCGCTTGCATACCTCGAATCCATCTATTTTGGGCAGCATGATATCCAGAATGAGGAGATCAAATTTTTTCTCTTTTGCCATCAAGAGCCCCTGCTCTCCGTCCACAGCACAGGCCACCTCATACCCTTCCAGCCGCAAGTTATCCTCTAATGCCATCAGGATGCTTTCCTCGTCTTCAATGATAAGGATCTTTTTCATTTTCTCCCTCTATCTGTTTATTCCAGGGGAATCTTTAGGGAAAATGTGCTGCCCTGCCCCGGCTCGCTCTCTACATGTACACTTCCATGATGGGCATCCACAATATGCTTAACCAAAGTCAACCCCAATCCGCTCCCCTTCACTGTACGGGTCAGCTCATCTCCTCCCCTGTAAAAACGGTCAAAGATTTTATCCATTTTTTCCTTTTCGATGCCGATGCCAAAATCCTGGACAGCAATCACCAAATTTCGTTCTTCCTTATAAGCTTTAACCACAACCTTTTTCACTTTTCCAGAATACTTTATGGCATTATCAATCAAATTAATAACCGCCTGAACAATGGCATCCTTGTCTATCATGATGGGGGGAAGGGAATCCTCCCCATCAAGTTGAATGTCAAATCCTGTATGCCGAACCCGTTCCTGGGCCGATGAAACTAAATCTTCTACCAAATATTTTATATCTGATCTCTCAAAATCAAACTCTTTGCGGCCCTCCTCCATTTTTGCAAAATTGAGGACGTTTTCTGTAAGCAGGGAGAGCCTTTCGCTCTGTTCCAGAAGAACATCATAGTATTTCTGACGCCGCTCCTCAGAAGGAACCCTGCCTGTCTGGAGCATCTCTGCCAATTGCCGGATAGAAGTAAGAGGGCTTTTAAACTCATGGGATATGGTGGAGACAAAATCGGATTTCATCCGGGCAAGCTCCAACTCACGGCTGACTGTGCGAAGGGTTAATATCAAACCAAAAATCAAAATCCCTCCGATAAGAAGAAACATATAAAAATAAATCCCCCGGCGGGAGAATAGGAAGGCCTCAAAAAGATGGGTTTCTTCATGATAGAACTCGAGTGTCCAATCCGGAAAGTTACCGGTAAAATTTGTTTTGATGATCAGAGAGCCTGAAGGGACATTTTCGGAAGCCAAAACAGCCTGTCCCTCCCTTCCCCTTACAATCCAGGATGATTTTTCTGATGGCACTATATTCTGAATGGCCTGTCGGAGCAGAGGTTCCTTGAGATAAGGGGCATTAAGTAAGAGACCCCATCTGAGTTGAGGACCGCTCCTCTTTCCTTGACCTAAGTGGAATAGAGAAACAAGATAGACATTTCGTCCGATCTCCACGATACATCTTTTTGCCGGATTTGAAGAGTCACTAATGCTTGGAGGCATTTTAGTCTGAATATCGGTTAACGCCCTCTCCTGAAAAATAAGAAGCCTCTCTGTTTGTTCTCTTCGGTCTTGCTCTTCGTTCTCTAGATTTTTATAGGTCTTTTTAAAAGCTAATATCTCGGAGGGAAGGGACTCTTTAGAAAAAATATCTTGGATGTAGTTCTTAACAGCCTGAGAAAAAAACACATACGAGGCTTTTTCCAGCAGCCACTCTCTGTTAATCAAAGACCTAAACAATTCTATAAAAGTCTTGGTGGCACCTTGGATATCGCCGGCTTCTTGATAGAGCAAGCCAAGCTCAAGTCGAGCCGCCAACCCCAATGCAATGCCATCGGCAATCCGCACCTGGTTGTAATCCGCAGAGATCTTTTCATAGGATTCTATAGCTACATCAAAGAGTTTTGCCTTTTTTTGGACTCTGGCTATCGCATTTAGGCATTCCCCCTTTAATTGGCGATTTTTGGCCTGCTCCATAACCTTCTGATAGGAGGAAAGTGCTTGCTGGTAATTTTTCTGCTTAAACTCCATGTTCTGTGCTGTACGAAAATTCTGATTAAGGGAGGATAGTCTGGAAGAATCCGGAGAATTTGTCCGGCTTCCATCTGGGAAAAAAAGAAAATCAGCTAATAGGAAACGGATTTTATCTGCATTTCGAAAAAGAAAGATCTCTTCAATAAGGGGATACTGATTCACTAAATCTTTTTGAGGCTGAATAAAATCCCGCTCATTTGCATTATCTTGATCATAAAGAATCTTCACAAAAACCTGCTCCACTTCAGAAATCGACTGATCAAAAGATGATATGATCTGTTCTGCAGCCTTACGGTGGTCATTAAGCCTTCTTTTTTCGAGCAGAGCCTGATCGTTTTGAATGCCTCGAAAGGCGAAGTACCCGAGGAGCAGGCTGGGTAGCCCAATCCCCAGGAAAAAGAGAAGAAAAATCTTTTTGCGCTTCTTTACAGCTAATTCCATCAATCAAAAAGGGTTTATCCTTTTTTTATATTAACACTTATTTCCGATGAAAAACAGATGCGCCTCTCTTTGTTATGATTTTCAAATTTCTATTTGCGTCCCTTAGTTAATGGCAGGAAATTCTCCATCACCCAGAATTCCGGGTAAGGAATAGAAAATCCATAAGAAGAAAAGACAATCTCATGACCATTTGGGTGCATTCTCAGATGGTTTGGAGAAATCATAGACAAGCCCAGTTCTTGTAGCTCACCTCCGGCAACTGATATGCGGCACAATTCCTTTCTTAATACTTCAGTTTCTTTTTGCTTGAAAAAGAGAATATATTGGCTGTCTGGAGTCCAAGCTAAGGAAATTGGAGCACCTCCTTTTTGGTCGAATCGACAGAGTACGCGTGGCTCTCCTCCGTCCGCCGGTATGATCTTCAGCTCTCTCTCCAGTTCACGCCCTATAAAAGCCAGCCATCTTCCATCTGGGGAAAGGGAAAGCTTGGCATACGCGTAGGAAGTCTGATGAATTTTTTTCTTTTTTTCTGTTTCAAAGTTGTATTTAGATATAAGGTTATTAAATTTGCCTCTTTCCGCCTGAATATAGAAGAAAGATTTTCCATCTGGGGTTAATTCACTGAAACGATAGCCTTCTTTTTTGGAAGGATTCGGCAACAAAATAGGTTTCACATCTCCCGTTTGAATATCAATCCTATATATTCCGGTCAATCTACTATCCTGGGTTGATACAAGAATGGTCTTTTCATCAGGTGACCAGCGTGGATATAAAGCCCGTAATTTAAGAGGGAAGACTCTCTCTTCCGAAGTCTCAAGAAAACGGATATGGAGAGTAGATTTATAAAGCCAAGATCCAAGGGCACCCCGTAAGTATGCCAGTTTTTTTCCATCGGGGGAATAGACGGGGTAATCATTGCGCCCCTCAGAAGGGAGGTCCATTTTTTCTGGCGGATTTTGAATCTCTCCAGTCTCTGGATTAAGGGAAGCTTTGTAGATATCATCCATGCGCTTCGAAGACATATAATAGAAGGAACCATCTCGTCTAAAACCCAGGGAGGCGATTTCTTCTATTCCTTTTTTGACCAATCGGGGATCTCCTTCGGCTTTACCATTAGAAACCGGAATAATCCAGGCATCGTCAGATCCCAAACGGCTGCTTCGAAAGAGAATCCATTGTCCATCCGGTGACCATCCAAGAATTTCATCATTTGCAGGGTGCTCAATCAAAAGGTTGTTTTTCCTCTCCTCAATCGAATACAGAAAAATATCCATCTCAGGAACGTTTTGCTCTTGAAGATTGTGATAGGCTATATACCGGCCATCAGGTGAAATGTATGCATTTCCTTCCGATTCCAGCGGAATTATTTGTGTTGTTTTGTCGCTCAGGGATAGCACCGCACTCTGGTGTTCAATCCCGTCTTCTGAAAGCGCAATAAGAACATGTTCACCGTCAGGAAACCAATCTAGAGGCCAGGCATATTCGATCTCTTCGTTATTAAAAACTGTATGAGGTTTTTTTTCTTCAATTCCTATGATTCTAAGGCCTCCAAAGAACTCACCATGCCACCAATCATAAACAATGTTTTTTCCATCAGGTGACCAAGTGGAATAAAGAGGATACCCCTCCTCATTTTTTTGGTCGGTAAGACGCTGCTTCTTTCCGGTTGTGAGATCTCGTATTGCCAGGTCGCCTGTCTCCCAATCAACAATCGAGACGTATCGCCCGTCTGGGGAAACAGCACCCAACCATCCATCATAGAGAAGCTCCGGGCCGGATAATAGCTGCCTGACCTTTAGTCCTGTATCGCCTTTTTCTACGAAAGCCTGATCTCTCCCCAGCCTGGAAAGCTTTTCTCTGGCCAGGTTGAAAGTTTCTGCTTGATCAGAATAGTTGTCCACTACTTTCTGGAATGCCTCTTGGGCCTGCTTCAATCCCAACTTTTCATAGCATATCCCCAACCTATACTGGGCTTTGGCCGCAATTTCCCTATTTTTTGGGAACTGTTCGATAATCTGCTGATAGTGCTTGACCGCACCTTCCAGTTCTCCTTCAACTTCCTCTTTATAAATCCCGGATTGGTAAAGCTGTTCTGCACTCTGTTGGATATCTCCCCACGAGATTAGAACTACCGAAGTTACCAACAAAATAATAAAGAAAATTTTTGATTTAAACATTTTCCCCTCCTTTAATTTTACATTTCAGGAGGGAAAATACCAGCAATTTCTTTCAGTTGCATGAAGCTTTAGTAACAATTGTGTGAAGTTTGTGTGAAGAAAGCGGAAATTATGATATAAAAAGCCTACTCAGCCAAAAAAGATTTCTGCAACCCTTTAGAGCCTCATGCGTTTAGGGTATTAAGGGCAAGATCAAAGTGGAGAACTAAAATTAGCCGATCAGACGAGGATTTGATGCTAAGCTTTCGCGATGGAGATGAAGATGCGTTTGAGATGCTCTATCGCAGATATGAAAAACCCTTGTTGAACTTCATCTACCGCATGGTTATGAACGCAGCTGACGCCGAGAACCTATGTCATGAGACTTTTTTCAGGGTTGTGCGTGCAAAGAAGAAATATGAGGTAACTGCACTCTTCAAAACATGGCTCTTCCGGATAGCTCTTAATTTGTGCCGCGACAGGGTAAGAAGAATGAAGCATGTCTAAGCAAAGTCAAAATGTCCCCCTATCTGCAAAGCAAAGATGTCCCCTTTT
>CBFDDY010000126.1:0-6735 GCA_965603705.1 uncultured bacterium
ATTCAGGTGGGTAACATCCCGCCTTCGGTTCCTGGGAAGCTGGGGATATTTGAGTATGTTGTGGTTTTGGCGCTTTCGATATTTGGGATTTCAAAAGGCCTGGCTTTGAGTTATGCTATTATGCTGCATATTGTGGCTTTTTTGCCGAAGCTTTTGTTAGGGCAAATTTTCCTTTTAAAAAAAGGGAAAATAAAACATTTAAAATGATATTTTACACTGAGGACGCGGATGGACGCGGATAAAAGCGGTAAAGCATTTGACGCGGATTTACGCGGATATTCGCGAATAAAAAGCTATTTCCAATTGTGCTGAAGCACAAAGGTAAACCTTATGAAAAGTAAAAGAATAAAAGCAGGAAAGGCATGAAAAAATTGATGGATTTTGGGCTTGCTTTTTTACTGCTAATGGTGAGTCTGGTTATATGGCCATTTATTGCTTTGGCCATTAAAATGGATTCCAAGGGCAAGGTGTTTTTTACCCAGGAAAGAGTAGGTAAAAATGGGAAGATTTTCAAGCTTATCAAGTTTAGGTCCATGATAGTAGATGCGGAAAAGGAAGGTCCGGTTTGGCCGCATATAAATGACATAAGGATTACTCCAGTGGGAAATATTTTACGCCTGTTTCATCTGGATGAACTGCCACAGTTTATCAATATTATCCGGGGCGAAATGAGCCTGGTAGGTCCGCGGCCGGAAAGGCCTGAATTTGAAAAAGAGTTAAGAAAAACGATCCCCTTGTTTAAACTTCGTAATAAGGTGAAGCCGGGCATTACAGGTTGGGCTCAGGTTAATTATCCCCATGTGGCTTCCCTAGAGGATTCTGATAAAAAATTGGAATATGACCTGTATTATATTAAACATCGGAGTTTGTGGTTTGATCTTAAGATATTGGCTAAGACGATTACCATAGGAAAAGCAGGAAATAGTCAGTAAAGACAGTGAAACCAGAAACATCTTTTTCTAGATTAAGGATTTAGGACAAGGAAGTAATTTTGGAGCGATAAACTTGAAGATTGTTAGGAGTAAAAATATTTTTATTAGTATTATAACAGTTCTTTTTCTCTTGGCATGCTTGGAAGTTGGCATACGAATATTTTTTAAAAATGAAGTAGATTCAGAAATTATCAAAAGGAGTAATTCAGCGGTATCAATAAGACCAATTATTCAATATAGTAATGATTCGAAACTTCTGTTTGAATTAAAACCAAGTTTGGATATTTTGTTCCTAGGGGTACCATTTAAAACAGATAATGCTGGTATAAGAATCGCAAGCAAAAGAAAACAAAAAAAACCTGGAGCTTTCCGCATAGCCTTGATGGGAGACTCAACATCAGTCGGATGGGGCGTTAGATACAAAGATTCATACGCAGAACAATGTCGTGTAATTCTTGAAAAAAAAGTATATAAGGATATTGAAATTAAAAACTTCTCCGTCCCAGGTTATAATGCTATCCAAGAACTAAGACAATTTATAACAAAGGTTGTTGAATACAAACCTGATTTACTTATTCTTCATCATGATCATAATGATTATGAGCCAATCGGGAAGTATTCAATACCACCGGATGTTTTACCGTATTACTATGGTGATAATTATTTAAATTCAGCGTTAATAAAATTTATTGTTCGCAGGGTAATATTAGCAAAAATCAGAAGGCAATATCGTCAAGAACAGAAAAAAGAAAAACATGAATTTGTACAAAATTATCCAGTTTCTGGCCCTTTATATGAAAGTATGATAGAGGCCCGTATAAGTCTGATTAAAAGAGCTACTAAACTGGATATACCTGTATTTATAGTTATATTTAATTGTTGCCCTATCCAGGATGACAACTACCAGGAGAGTGTTATATATAAAAAACTGCACTTAAAACTTAAAGAGAGGTTAAGCCGGGCAGGATATTTTGTCATGGATTTATATCCTCGATTTCAGGATTTAATGAAAAAAAATGGCTGGAAAAATTTATCCCCAATATGGCGCTCTGAAAATCTCAAGGATGTCCATCCAAATCCGGAAGGTCATAAATATATTGCACAACAAATTGTGGAATTTATCTTGGGGACACATGTTACACAATTGAAGGAGAAAATATGAACAAAAAAACTATATTTATTTCTGGAGTTGCAGGATTTTTGGGAAGTTATCTTGCAGAATCGATGGTTGGAGAAGGGCATAAAGTTATAGGGTGTGATAACTTAATGGGAGGGTATTTAGATAATGTACCTAGAGAAGTAGATTTTTATCAATATGATTGTACTTTCTTTAATTCTATGGTTAAAATAACTAAAAATGTTGATATTATTTATCATACTGCAGCAACAGCATATGAAGGATTAAGCGTATTTAGTCCACATTTAATAACAAAAAATATTGTACAAGCTTCTATATCAATAATAAGTGCAGCGATCCAAAATTCTGTTAAAAGATTTATTTTTTGTTCAAGCATGGCTAGATATGGAGAAAATAAAGTTCCTTTTACAGAGGATATGATACCTAGGCCTCAAGATCCCTATGGTATAGGAAAGGTTGCAGCAGAAAATTTATTAATAAATTTGTCCAAAGTTCATGGAATGGAATATGTTATTGCAGTTCCTCACAACATCATTGGTCCTAGGCAAAAATATGATGACCCTTATAGAAATGTTGCATCTATTATGATTAATCTCTTGTTACAAAAGAAACAAGTTATAATATATGGAGACGGAGAACAAAAGAGATGTTTCAGTTTTATTGATGATTGTATTTGGTCATTACATCAATTGGCTTTCAGAAGAGAATTGGGGGGGGAGATTTTCAATATCGGACCAGATGAGGAATTCATTACAATTAATGAATTAGCAAAAACTATTGCTTCACTAATTGGTATAGAATTGAAACCTAGATATTTTCCCGATAGGCCTCAAGAAGTAAAATTAGCTAACTGTTCTGCCGACAAAGCACGAAAAATATTAGGGTATAAAACAAAAATAACGCTTAGAAATGGACTTTTATCAATGATTAAATATATAAAAGAAAAAGGAACAAAAGAATTCAAATATCATTTAGATATAGAAATAATAAATGAAAAACTCCCTTTAACATGGAAAAATAAAATTTTCTGAGTCACCTACTAGAGAAATGGACAAAGCTGAGAAATATTGCTTCAGCCCTAGGGCCTGACCCAGGTGTAAGGAGTTAATCCCTAAAGAAAAATGGTTTATATTTTATATATTTTGGCAGTGGTATTTTTATTTATAATACCTGGTTTTGCTATATTATCCTTTATCTGGAAAGAGAATCCTTTTTCTTTTTTTGAGAAAATTGGGTGTTCTATTGCCATAAGTATCTCTGTTTATCCCATCTTTTTTTTATGGTGTTTTTTTTTAGGAGTTGCTCCCTTAATGTGGTTGACCTGGATTCCAGGAACTTTAGCTTTAATTTTGCTTATTGGGAAAAAGTATAAAAAAGTTAATCTGGGGAAAGAAAAATCAAAGCGTGATACTGGTTTTAGTCAAAAAAGAGAGTACATTTTTCCGGTTATTTTATTAATAAGTGTTTTGTTATTAATATTTTGCCGCTTATATAATGTTCATACGATGAATGGTCCAGCCTGGGGAGATTCAGTTCATCATACACATATTGTTCAGCTTATCCTTGACCATAATGGGCTTTTTCAATCGTGGGAGCCTTATGCAGAGATAGATAGCATGACCTATCATTTTGGATTCCATGTTCTAACCGGAGTATTTGCTAATCTATTATCTATGCCTGCCCCTCAAGCTGTTTTAGTTTTTGGGCAAATATTAAACATTTTTGCTGTTCTTGTCTTATATCCGTTAATAATATTCTTTACTAGAAGTCTATGGGCAGGCTTGGTGGGGATAATTTTTAGTGGATTTATTTTTACCTTTCCTGGTTTTTTCCTTAACTGGGGAAGGTATACCCAGCTTACCGCACTGGTTATATTACCAATACTTCTATTATTAGCTTTTGGTTTATATAAGACACAAAAAGAAAATAAATTTGGAAGGATATTTTTAGTTTTAATGGTATTTTCCGGATTGGCATTATCTCATTACAGGGTCACTATGTTAGCTATTGCTGCAATTTTGGCATATGGGATATTAGAATTATTAAGTAATAGGGAATATTTTCATAGATGGCTGAGAAATACTGGGTATTTGCTAAGTTCATTGTTTCTATCTGGGCTGTGTATTTTGCCCTGGATTATTCATGTTAATAAAAGCAGAATGGCCCATGTTTTCAACATATTTGAGTTGAAACCCCAAAAATCTTTTTTAAATAATCAGCTATGGGTATGGGGTAAAACAAATTTATATTTTTCTGATTTATTTCTGATTTTGGCAATTATTATATTATTTTTTTCATTCTTTAGAAAATCTCGTTTAGGGTTGTTTATATTATTTTGGTCAGGTGTTTCATTTATAATAGCCAATCCTTATTTATTAAAAATTCCAGGGAGAGGACTGCTTGATAATGGTACTGTACTTTGTATGATTTATATTCCTTTATCGTTATTGTTTAGTTGGTTTTTTGGGGCATTTTTAAAATGGCTAAAAACTTATAAGACAGGATTAATTTTCACTTTTATTTCCCTTATATGTTGCCTTTTTTTAGGAATTAGGTATCAATTAAATATAGTAGATCCTTTTTTTCAGATGTTAACAAAGGCAGATTTAAAAGCTTTTCAGTGGATTAAAACCAATATCCCGGATGATGCATATTTTTTAGTAAATGGATTCCTAATAAAAGGTTATTTAGTCAATAAAGGTAATGTTGTAGCCGGTTCTGATGCCGGCTGGTGGATCTCCTTTTATACTCAAAGAAAAAGTAATGTACCCCCCTCATTATATAATGTGGAAAGCCTTCCTGCATCAACAGATAGAGCCAGCTATGCTTTAACTATAAAAAAGATTAGTGAGAGTGAAGGGAATCCTGATATTTTTAGCAATATACTTTTAAAAGAAGGCATTACTCATGTTTTTCTCGGTAATAAAAGGGGAAGGGTTGCTTATGGACAGAAAGCTTTAATTCCTGAAAATTGGCTTAGGAATAACAAAGATTTTATTCTTGTTTATCACTATGATAAAACTCAAGTCTGGAAATTTTTAAAAAGTGGAAGCAAGGAAGAGACAGGAAAAACAGGAATGGCAGGGTAAAGACAGTCGGCATGGGGCAGTTGGCAAGGAATACAAGTAATGCAGGAAAAGCAGAAAATAGTGAATAAAACCAGGAAAGAAGGAAGATCAGAATGAAGATTTGGAAAGTTGGCATATTTTTTGTTGCAGTGGGGATTTTGTTTAATTTTATTATTCCTCCTTTTCAGAATCCGGATGAGGCTCAGCATTTTGGGAATATAATTATTAATGCCCGGGGAGAAGAGCAGAGAGAAGCTGTGGAGCAGGAGGTCATCCGCTTTATGGATGAGCATAACTGGTGGAAACTTTTGGGGATGGGGAGACCGGCAGAGTTGCCGGATAAGATAGCCGATATCCGTTTTATCATGGGATATAGCTCCTCCTCTGACTTCAGAGATAGGATCAATAGAATTGTCCTCTATCATTTCATTCTGGGGACTGTGGTCAGAGTTTTTTTTAGGGATGATATTGTCTCTGCCTATTATCTCTGCCGCCTGGTATCTTTTCTTTTTATTTTTGGGGCAATAATACTTACAGCAGTTTCGTTGAGAAAAATTGCTGAGGATAAATGGAGGTTTAATTCATGGAGCCTGCTTTTTGTGATTTTTTTACCGCAGTTTCTGGTAAATATTGTCTCTGTAAATGCTGATAGTATGGCAATTTTTTTAGGTACAGTCTTTTTTTATGCAGTGGTTTCTCTGATAAAGGGTGAGGTTAAGTTAATTTATTTTGTACTGATCTATGCTGCTGCGGTTGCCGGATTTATGACTGACAGATCGACTTTTCTGCTTCTACCCCTAAGTATTGTAGTGCCGTTTTTCCTTATCCAGGGAAAAAAATATAAAAACTTAATTGTCTATAGTATTACTTTTTTAATGGCGATGCTTATGCTTTCTACTCTTTTTGTCATCTTTTTTCCAATGCAGGCTGATTCCAGCATCGGACTTTTCACAAAAAGCTTTGTTGAGATAGGGGAGGCAATTCCCGGGCTGCTTGCTTTTGATTCTCAGAGTATGGGATTTATTAATTTTTTATGTGACAGTTTTTTGTTTAAATTCGGTTGGGCAGGTTTTGGGACTGGTACAGCTGTATATTTTCTCTGGAGATTTTTAATTTTTGCCACAATAATTGGAGTAGGGGCGTATTTTGTAAGATATATCTTAACAAAAGTTAAAAGGTACAGCAGAGAAATTAAAAAAGCTTTTTATTTAAAAATCACTGGATTTTTTCTTTTAGCTGTAACTTCTCAACTGTTGGCAGTATGGACTTATTACGGAAGTCATGGGTTTAAGGCTCAAGGGCGACATTTTTTTCCGCTTATTCTGCCCATAGCTTTTTTGTTTACACTAGGGCTTAAGACTTTTGGGGATCTTATTCGCAAAGGCGCAGGGGAAAAAGCTGTGGCTGTGTTTGTGCTGGTTGAGTTCGTTTTTCTCAATTACTGCATCTGGAATTATATGGTGCCGGTATTTCATCTGATGATTAAGTCGCCGCATGCAGGGGTCTAAAGGCAGGAAAGACAGGAAAACCTAATTTTACGATGAGAACGCGGAGGACAAAGAAAAAAGCATTAGACGCGGATGGACGCGGATAAAAC
>CBFDDY010000127.1:0-6697 GCA_965603705.1 uncultured bacterium
ATCAGTCTCTACAGCCGGATATTCGCTGTGGCGGATAATTTTGATGCGCTTTCCAACGATCGTCCGTACCGGCGTGCCCTAAAACTCGGAGAAGTGATTCATATGATCAAACTCCAAGCCGGTAAGAAATTCGACCCCATGGTCGTGGATGCTTTCTTGCGTGTTATCAAGACAAGGGGAGGATGAGATGAGAAATCACAGACTGTCCCAGTTTGTTTGGTTGACTATTATTCTGGTGGCAAGCTCTTGTGTATCGCAAACACAGCTTCCGGATGAGTTGTTGGGAACTTGGAAGACTGAGGCGCTGAAGTACCAGGATACCTTTTTTGAGATGAAAACGGGCTTGCTTGTCCTGGGTACTAAGGCGGATGAGGTCCAGAGTTTCACGATCACCAAGGTGGAAAGAAAAAAGTTGCGTGAAGAAGAGTGGGTCCTTTATACTGTTTTTCACCAAAATGACAGACTGCAAAAATTAGAGTTCTCCTTTTATTACAACCCAGCAAAAAAAGGCTTTATCAGGTTTAAAAACCAGAAAAATTTAGTTTGGAAGAAAGAAATTCAATAACATTAAATCTATTAATCTCCGCTACCAATTTTTTCCCTCTAAGGGGATCTGCAGTTTGACGATAAAATCATTTTCACCTTGGTTGATGATCAGTTTTGTGTTGTCCCCATAGGCATTGGTAAGGCGCTTTTTTAGTGCTTTTAGTCCGAATCCCGGGCTTGTCTTGGCCAGGGTGGTTTTATCCCAGGGATTTTTGACCAGAATCAGGAGAGAATTCGGATATTTTTCTATCTGCAGAGTCAGGGTGCCGGGTTCGGTTGTCTGCTGAAAGCCGTGTTTAATGGCGTTTTCTACAAGCGGTAAAAGTGAAAAAGGGGGCAGCTGTTCTGCCATAGCTTGCTCGTTTATATTAAAATCGAGTTTTAGCCTTTCCCCCAGCCGGATCTTTTCCACTCCCAGGTAACTTTTTATATGCTCGAGTTCATCTTTCACACTTGCCCATTCCTTGCGGGCATAAACCATACTGTAGCGCAAAAAATCGGCAAGCTGTATGCAAACTTTATGGGCCAGCTCGGGTGATGTTTTTGTCAAAGTACTCAGGGCAGTCAGGCTGTTAAATAAGAAATGGGGATGAATGGTTGCTCTAAGAGAGGATAACTCGGTACGGCTGGCGAGTAAACGATTTTCAAGAGCCTGCTGTTCTGCCTCTCTGCTTTTTTCCAGGGAGAGAATCAGATAGTGGATCAGGGCAGCCAGAAAATAAAGGAAAATTCCTGCTATTGTAAAGAGAATAAAGACCTGATCGAACCGCATTCTCCATACCTGGGTATTAAGGAAAAAATCCAGGCCTTCGCTATAAGCCATTGTCAGCAGCAGCCATACTCCTGTCATTGTTATGGCGGCTACACTTTGCTTTAGGATAATGTTAACAAGATTTTTTTGCTCAGGGAGAATAGTTTTACACAGGTACCAGGAAGAAAGGCAGAAAAAAAGTTCTACAAGCATTGAGGGAGCTGCAAGCAGGGCCGCTGCTGAAAAAGACAAGCCTGTAAGGCTGCTCACCAGAACGGTCATACAGATAACAACCGGGCTCCATATGACCGTGACTAAAAGAAAATTCTTAGGAGAGCGAAGATAAGGAAACATATCAGTTTTTTACCTCAATGCCTCCCATTATAGACATTCCTTTTATCGTAAGTTTTCTTATCTCTTTTTCCGGATTTGCTGCTACTTCTTGCTTTGACATAACAACTGTTTTATTGTCTATCCCGCCAAGAATAGGTGTTCCCTCAATATTTACATGCCAGTTCCGTGGTACCCTTATTTCAATCCCCCCCATAACAACAAAGGCATCGATTATTATATCATCATTCTGGATATCAGCGTCCCTCAGGTCGATTGTTCCTCCTCCCATAAATGCACTCACTTTGCCGCCTTTAAATTGGTCGGAAGCGAATTTGTATTCTGCTCCTCCCAGGATAAATGAAAGATTAAAACTATCACTTGAGGATGGAGCTTTATGCCCTCCCCATACGGCATCTTTAATGATCGCAATTCCGATTAAAATCACGATGATCGGCCAGAATGTTCCTATGTCAAATACTATAATATCTAAATTGTTTAAGAGGAACAATACTCCCACAATAATAAAGATCGCACCGCTGAAACCATGCCGTGTTTCAGGGGGCTTGGAAATATGGCTTAAGCCGATCAATATGAGTGCGACAGGCCAGAAATCCCACATGTCTACCCCGATGGCAACGCCCAAATTTTCAAGCAGAAAAAGAATACCTGCACAAATGACAACCAGCCCGATGATCATTTTTAAATCAAGGTTAATGCTTGCTTTTTTTTCCATTTTTTCCTCCAATGGTTAAATTTCTATTTCAATATAAACAGTTCAGGAGGATATTGGTATAAGTATTCGGTAAATGACCTTTAACTCTCGGTAGATGACGGGAAATAGGCGGTGATGTTTCATCTTAGAATGAGTTTTTCGTAATCTGCTTTATTTACAAAGGCCTCTATAAGCACTGGACCTTTAGCCGCAAAGGCTTTTTTTAAGGCTGATCGATATTCTTCTGTGGTATTAGCAGGCAATACAGGAACGCCGAAAAAATTTTCGTTTGAAATATAACTTTCTTTAAACAATTTAGTGCCGTAGCTTTTAAAGTTCTTACGGTCCTGTTTTATGCGGATAAGAGATAGTTCTTTATCCGTCATAAGCACAAATACTACTTTGGTACCAAGGCGTTTGGCAGTTGCCAGTTCACCTGCCATCATCAAGAAGCCGCCGTCTCCTGTTATACAGGCTACTTCCCGCTCAGGCAGACTTAGTTTTGCGGCAATAGCAGCGGGAATACCGAATCCCATAGAGGAACCGCCATTAGTCATAAGCTGGCACTCGGGAGAAAATGCTTTCCAGGCTTGGCCTATTAGGTGGAGGTGAGCCCCCACATCACAGGTCATAATTCCGTCTGGAGGAAGCATCTCCCGCAGGCCGGCCAGGACTGTTCGCGCCTCAAATTTCCCTTCCTCAGGGGAAAGGTCAGCAAACATTTTATGCCGCCTTTGGGCCAGCGCTTCGATATCCCAGTCTTTTTTAGCAGGAGCAAGGTCGGCCAAACGTTCCAGCGCCGGTTTTAAATCTCCGGTTACTTCACAGGCCAGGGTGCATTGGTTTTTGTCCAAGTCAGCAGCTATAGTGTCAATATGCATTAAAGGAATGCCGGATATCCAGTCTTCATAGTTTAATTCTACCGGGTCGTATCCGATCCCTACTATTAGGTCAGCCTGCTGTATGGTCTGGTCGATCCGGTCTGAAAGTGCATGAGAAAGAACTCCGGCATAGAGGGGGTGGTCTTCCGGGACCATTCCTTTTGCCATGGGAGTCTGAACGACCGGGACCTTAAATTTATCCAGGATCTTTAATATTAAAGGCCTGATCCGGGAGCGGATAGAGGTTATCCCCAGGGCAATAAGGGGTTTGCGCGCCTTATTAAAGAGGGCCTCCATTTTAGCCAGGGAATCGTTGCCAGGTGCAGATATTTGTTTTGAGGGCAGGGGCTTTACTTTTTCGGGTCTTGCTTTTTCTGCCCCTATACCTTGGGGAAGGCCGATATATACCGGTCCCGGGACTTCAGAAATTGCGGTCTGAAAAGCTTTGTAGAGCGTTTCCTCTACCTGGTCTGGTTTCAAGCGTGTTTGCCATTTTGTTATAGGTTTAAAAAAACTCTGTAGGTCTATATTCATCTGAGTGATACGGTTGAGCATGTCATCAGGTTTTTCATCTGAAAATGCAATCATAGGTGAACGGTCAAGATATCCGCAGCAAACACTTGTGCTCTGATTACAGGCACCGGGGCCATAGGTTCCAAAACAGGCCGCTACTTTTCCGGTCAAGCGCCAGTATACATCCGCCATAAATCCTCCTGAGGATTCATTGCTGACTAGGATGAATTCTATACCTTCGGTCCGGCTGATCGTTTCCAAATAATCAACCCAGTTACCGCTTGGAACTCCAAATACATAGCGAACGCCTAATTCTTTTAGGGTTTGGGCCGTTTTTTCTGCTGCATTCATTGACCTTCTCCTTTTTCAATTTAGAGTTAATACTTTATAGCATAAACCTATGATTTGGCAAATGAGGAAATATGAGGAGCTCCCCCATTTTTTCTAAAACTTACAAGAGCTGTAATGCCGGGACACGGGTAAGTCCCTTTGAAAGACAGGGATTTCCCCCAGCGGTGAAATCCCTTCCTGTCCTCACAACGCTCTCCTCGAGATTCTCTCGAGGAACCATGCCCGCGTTGTTCCGGATGGCTTTCTCCGGGATTTACCCGTGCCCCGGCCAGCTTTTTACCTGGATTAGAGAAAAAAATGGAAGGGAACTCCAGAGAAAGAGAATAGAGAAAAATCAAATACTATAATGACATAATGAAAATTGTGGATGTGAAGATTGTTTATCCCCAAAATACATGATATTATTACTGCAAATGGAAATAGCTGTCGTTGTCATTGCCTTTAATGAAGAGGATAGGCTGGCAAATACTTTGAATAGCGTTAAAGATATTGCTGCAGAGATCATTGTTGTTGACAGTTACAGCCAGGATAATACGGTTGAAGTAGCAAAACAATTTACAAATAAAGTATTCCGGCGTAAATGGACGAATTATTCTGACCAGAAAAATTTTGCCAATTCTAAAGCCTCTTGCCCCTGGATTTTATCTCTGGATGCGGATGAGTGCCTTTCGGCTCAACTTCAGGAAGAAATCCTCAAGTTAAAGGATGAAGAGCCTGATGTTTCCGCTTTTTCCATGCCGCGTAAAGTTTATTACCTGGGGAAATGGATACGTCATTCCGGGTGGTATCCGGACCGGAAACTCCGCCTTTTTCGCAAAGAGAAAGCCTTATGGGAAGGGGAGTATGTGCATGAAAAACTTGTGTATGATGGCCGGATTTTAAAGCTTAAGGGAGATATTCACCACTTTACTTATCGGGGAATAAGTGACCATCTGGAGAGGATAAATGCTTTTTCGAGCTTGGGCGCAAAAAAGCTGTATGCAGAGAAAAAAAGATGCCGTTGGCCTCATTTAGTGTATCTTCCCTCTTTACGCTTTCTAAAATCTTTTTTCTGGAAAGCGGGATTTTTGGATGGATATGCAGGCTTTGTCATTGCGGTTCTGCACGGCTATGCTGTTTTTGCCCGTTATGTTAAGCTGCGGGAAATCTGGAAAAAAGGAGAAAGAATTGAGCCTTTTCCAACTTGATGCCGGCAAGGAATGGCGAGGAGGCCAAAGGCAGTCATATTTTTTAGCCAAAGAGCTAAAACGCCAGGGATATCCTTTCTACTTTTACGTCCAGCCCGGCGGCCCGCTCTATGAGAAAGCTTTAGAGGCGGATCTCCCGGTGAAAGCTTTGAAAATTCGCAGCGAAGTAGATCCGCTCGCAGTTCTGCGTCTGAGTGCGGCTATGAAGTGCAGAAAATGCGGATTGGTTCATTTTCATGATGCCCATTCATTAGCGGTCGGTTCCGCTGCAGCCTCTATTGCTAAGGTTCCTTTAAGAGTCATATCTCGGCGGGTTGATTTTCCTCTGAAGAAAAATTATCTTTCGCGGAAAAAATATAGAGAAAACATTGATTTGATAATCGCTATATCTCAGGGAGTAAAAAGAGTACTGGTCAAAGGAGGGATCAATACCCGGAAAATCAAAGTCATACCTTCCGGGATCGATTATTCTCCTTTTGAAGAAGCCGCATCCATAGATTATTTACACAAGGAATTATCTTTCGAACCGGCGGATTTTTTAGTAGGTATTGTTGCTCACCTGTCCGACCACAAGGGCCATGAGTATTTGATCGAAGCTACCAGGATCCTCAAGCAGAAAGCCCCCCGGATTAAAATGATCATAGTTGGAGACGGTCCTTTACAAATGAAACTGAGCAAAAAAGCCAAAGAGATAAAGGTTGAAGATATAGTCTTTTTTCTTGGTTTTAGAGAGGATATTCCCCAGATCTTAGCGTCTCTGGACCTTTTTGTGCTTTCTTCCAAGCTTGAAGGAATGGGCACTAGTATAATGGATGCTATGGCCAGCAGCCTGCCTGTGGTTGCTACCCGGGTGGGAGGTATTCCGGAGGTTGTTGTAAATGGAGAGACAGGGTTGTTGGTGCCGCCGAAAAATCCAGAAGCTCTGGCAGAGGCGATTTTGCGGATCTATAATAACAGAGAATTGGCGGCACGACTGGGACAGAAGGGGCATGAGGTCGTACATGCAAAGTTTTCAGCTGAAGCAATGGCTGCAAAGATCATCAAAGAGTATGATCGACTCGCAAAAAAAAAAGGATTCTCTTTTTTATGAAGATCGAGAAGATAGAACTTTTGATCTTGGAGTTACCTTACGTTCATTTTTTTGAAACAAGTTTCGGGAGAGAGCATGGCCGTACTTTTATTTTAATTAAAGTGTTTTCAGAGGGGATTTGTGGGTATGGGGAAGTTGTGGCGGAAAAGCTGCCCCTATACAGCTATGAAACTACTTCAACCGCCTGGCTGGTTTTAAAAGAACTTCTCCTCCCGCTGGTGTTTGAAAAAGGAATAATTGAGCCTGATGATTTTTATAAACAAACTCAAAAATTCAAAGGACATCTTATGGCAAAAGCCGGGCTGGAGCTGGCCCTGTGGGACCTTAAAGCAA
>CBFDDY010000128.1:0-6667 GCA_965603705.1 uncultured bacterium
TCTCCCTGCATTGCTTTTAATGGTGCCTGTTATACAGGAGTTACTTCAACCTGGTTTGATATGAGAGCAGGAAAGCTGAAGGAACAAAAAGTGGATGCAAGTAAATCTTTTTGCCTGGGTGTCTTAACCAATAATGTAATTGCCTATTTTGCTTCCTTACATCCTGATCACGGTATCCCTGTTTATCAGGAAATGGAGTATATGGCAGCTTCCGGCGCTTCTCTTGGTGATATTATTAAGCAC
The DNA here is from genome assembly GCA_965603705.1 of uncultured bacterium. Classification (GTDB taxonomy): domain Bacteria; phylum Acidobacteriota; class Aminicenantia; order Aminicenantales; family Aminicenantaceae; genus JAUVXM01. The sequence continues at coordinate 244 of CBFDDY010000128.1, forward strand.
ACCTATGACGGTGTAGTGCTTGGAAATGGCGGAGCGCTGCCTGATTTTAAGACTCTGATTGATGGGATGATATTAAACTGGAGCCCGAAGGAAATTATGTTAATGGGGACAGCCTCCCGGGTGCTTTTTGGAGACCCTGCTTATGTGCCGTTCAAGGCATTTACAAGTCCTCCCTTTGATGTAAAAATCAGGATCAAAGAGGAAGAACTGGAGATTGTGGCAATTCTTTTAAATCCAATACTAAAATCTACTTATACCGACACATATCATTCTGAGATGTCGGAAACACGCCAGTTTAATGACCGTGCTCTTTTAGTTTTTGCATTACCAGAGGGCTGGGATATAATCAAAAAAATAAGCATTTCTGACGTAACTGTTGATGGAAACTCAATAAAACATAGACTGGTCGGATATGCGGTTGAGTCGGATGGAAAGAAATCTATCCTTCATATTCAAATCGACTTACTAAGCAGCGGTTACATGCAATCGCAATTCCGGCAAAAAGGGGCCATGATTCGACTCATAGCAAAATAGGAGGAATAAATGAAACGAATCCGATTAAACAGGTTTTTGAAATTTTATCGCCGTTTTCTAATTTAAAATGGTCGATATCCACTATGAATTTCCCATATATTGGATTTTGCACGCCTCTCGCATTGACTGAGAAGATATTGTAGAATTAAATCATAAATCCAAAATTAAGATGAACAAGACACTGCAGATCATCAACCGAATGCATAAGGAAGGCCTGTTTAAGAAATATGCTATTGGGGGTGGAATCGCATCTTTATTCTATATTGAACCGATAGCAACCTTTGATCTTGATATCTTTGTTATTCTACCTGAAATTGAGGAAGTCTTATTGAGTCTCTCTCATTTATATGATTGGCTGAGTGAAAAGAAATATAAATTAGTCAAGGAGCACATAATTATTGAGGGTATTCCTGTACAATTTATCCCGGTTTACAATGAGCTGGTAAAAGAAGCTGTGCTTAAAGCTGTAAGAAAAAAATATGAAGGTATAAGCACATTTGTGCTAAAGCCTGAATATCTGATGGCTATTATGCTGGATACTAACAGGTCAAAAGACAGGGAAAGAATAATAAAAATGCTCGATGAAGCTGAAATATCGGCTGCTCTTTTAAAAACAATATTGAATGCTCATGGATTGATTAAAGCTTATAATAATTTTATAAATAAATTTCATGAAAAATAAACCAAATAAATTAAAAGAATCGGCTGCAGATTATGCGGCCAAAATATTTAAAAAAAAAAAGGACTTCCATAAAGAACAAGCTAAATTACCGATTGAAGAAAAAATAAAAATACTAATAGAACTCCAAAAAATTGTCTTAAAAACTCAAAAGCAGAAGCCGGGGGAAGGATTGAGGCAAGTCTGGAAGATTTGATGGGATTAAATGTTAGGGATGCATTTTTGGCGGATTTTTGCAGCCGTCATCTCCTGGATGAAAAGATCTTTATAGTCCCATCTTACCAGATCGGCCATCAGATAGGGGAGCGGTTGTGTAAAGCAGGTCATTCCTGGATCAATCTGCGCTTTGTTACTTCTGCATCTCTTGCCCAGCATGTTGCAGGATATAATCTTTCCCAAAGCAGAGTGAAACAAATAAATGCGGCTTTATCCACAATCCTGGTTGACAGGATTTTCCGTAGATTACAGGAATCCGGAAAGCTGGAATATTTTGGTGAGCTTACCCCTTCTTCAGGAGTGATAAATGCCATTTACAGGGCTGTTTATTCTCTGCGCATGGTGGGAATTAAAAGTGAAGAGCTTAAGCCTGAATTTTTTAATAATCCCAGGAAAGGGAATGAAGTAAGGCGTCTTTTAAGGGCATATGAGGAGGAGCTTAAAAAGAAAAAACTAATTGATCGGCCTGGGATTTTTTCTTTGGCAATAAAAAATATTAATAATAAAACTGAAGATAAAAACAAGTATTTTCTCTGTTTTAAGGACTTGCCGCTATTCCAGGTGGAAAAGACTTTTATTACAAAAATAGCAGGGGAGAGGCTTGTCTTGCTGCCTCAAGATAAGTTTTTCGGGGTAAGACGGCCGCAGCGTCTATGGATGCAGGGAAAGAAAGAGATTACCGCCCCTTCTTCTAAAGATCATAAGGTCGTATCCTCTGATCTGGAGCGCATGCCCTGGCTTTTTGCTCCTTATAAAGCTCCTGCCCCTTTTAAGGACAATACAATAGAGCTTTTCCGCGCAGTAGGAAAGGTAAATGAATGCCGCGAGATAATGCGGAAGATAATCGCAGAAAAAATCGTCTTAGATGAGGTCGAAGTGATTTATCCTTCAGCAAGTACTTATTCTGATATATTCTTCCTGCTGGCCGCAAAAACTGGCCTGCAGATTACATTTAGTGAAGGAATAGGAGTCGGATTTACTGCTCCTGGAAAAGTTTTTTCGGGAATTTTAGATTGGTTCGAAGGCGGGTTTAAGGTGTCTGACCTTTGCCGTATGATTGAAAGTGGAAACCTGCGGCTTTTTCCCCCAGAGGAAAAAGACTTTCCTTCGCTTCAAAAAATAAGCATTTATCTTAAAAAAGCAGTAATTGGCTGGGGAAAAGACAGGTATATCGCCTGTCTTAAAGACTTAATAAATAAAACAAAAAACGACTTTATAAAAGCACAGGAAAAAAAAGAAGAAGATAAACTACTGCGGTTAGAAACTGATCTAAAAAACCTCAAAAAAATAACTGCGGTTATTAATAAGATGTTATCTCTTCTGCCCCGGTTAGAAGAAAAGGATGACAAAAAAATTGATTTTGAAGCACTCTGTGTCGGAGCCTCAAGCTTTTTAAATGATTTTTGCGTAATCCGCAGCGGTCTTGATGGCATGGCTAAAAGCGCGATCACTTCCGCTCTTGATGATACAGCCTCCATAAAGCCTCCCCCTCTTATAAAGGAAGAGGCTATAAAGAGACTGCGCAGCCAAGCTGCAAGGATTAAAATTGGAGCTTCAAAACCTGAACCAGGTCACCTTCATCTTTCGACTTATAAAACAGGCGGTTATTCCGGCAGGGAAAAAACCTTTATTGTTGGTCTTGATCAGGGTAGTTTTCCTGGATCAGGCCTGCAGCAGCCTGTACTTTTAGATGATGAAAAAGAAAAAATATCCAAAGCCTTACAGACTGCAGAAGAATCCCTGCTGGAAAACATCTATTCTATGGCTGCGATGCTGGCTTCTCTCCGCGGCAGAGTCTCTCTAAGCTACGCAAGCTATGATTTACAGACAGAACGTTCTTCCTTTCCTTCCTCGCTTCTCTTACAGGCTTACAGGCTTCTTAAAGGAGACTCAGGCCTTGATTATTCAATTCTGCTTTCCTCTCTTGCTGAACCGGTAGGTTTTTTAACAAAGAATCCAAATAGGGCCTTAGATGAGATCGACTGGTGGCTTGCAAAAATTGGGGGCGGCAAAAACTTCTTAAACGGGCTTGAAACTATGCAGCATACTTTCCCGTCTCTTGCTCGAGGTATATTTGCCCGTCAGAAAAGGAACGCCGACCGCATAAGCGAGTTTGAGGGCATACTTAATTTTAAAGACGGCAAGAACCATCCCATAATCTTTAAAAACATGCAGGTATCCGCTTCCCGTTTAGAAACTCTCACTTTTTGCCCCTTTAAATATTTTCTACACTATGTACTCAAGGTCAGAATACCAGATGAACTGGAATATGATCCGGGCCGGTGGCTTGAACCCTGGCAGCGAGGAGAGCTTATCCACGAGATATTCTGTGTTTTTATGAGAGAGATTGTAAAAAGAGGCGAGAAATTTTCAGAAGATACTCACAGGCCTCTTATCCAAAAAATTGGAGAAAAAATTATCTTACGCTTTAAAGACGAGATCCCTCCTCCCTCAGAAGGGATTTTCGAAGCTGAAAAAAACGAAATTTTCCAGGCAATTGATGTTTTTTTGGCTGTTGAAAAAAAACGAAAAGATGAAGTCGAGCCTTTAATGTTCGAAGTGTTTTTTGAAGGAGTCACTCCAGATAATTTTTCCGATTTTCCTTTAAAGCTGCGCGGCAGGATTGACCGGATCGATCGGGTAGGAAAAGGCAAGTACCGGGTTATAGATTATAAGACCGGCAGATATTCTAAATTCCAAAATATTAAATATTTCGGGGGAGGCCAGGTTCTGCAGCATGCTCTCTATACTCTAGCAGCTGAAAAGATACTCGAAGATAAAGGTATAGACATAGAACCTAAGGTAATAGAAAGCGGTTATTCTTTCCCCACTCCCAGGGGAGAAGGCAATGAAGTAATTTTTAAAGAGTTTAACCGTAAGGATTTTAAAGCAATTATAGATGAAATTGTAAAGATAATCTATGCCGGCCTGTTTGTAGTAAATCCTGAAGCAACATGTATTTTCTGTGATTATGCAAATATCTGCGGTCCGGGAGCTGTTAAAAGGGCTAAGTCCAAACAGCAGAATAACCCTGATGAATTCGCCCATCTTAATAAATTGAAAAATTATAAATGAGAAAAGCGTGAATAAACTTAAATTACCTGATGCTTATGCAAGGCGTAAGATTATAAACGACTTGAAGACTACTTTTTTGGTGGAAGCAGGTGCAGGTTCCGGAAAGACCAAAAGCCTGGTGGACCGAATGCTGGCTCTTTTAGCTGCCGGGGAGTGCAGGATAGACAATATTGCAGCTGTTACATTTACCCGCAAAGCTGCCGCTGAATTAAAGGGCCGCTTCCAAACAGAGTTGGAAAAAACTTTAGACGGGATGCAAAAATCAGATACCAGAGAGAGGCTGGCCCAGGCATTACATTTCTTAGAGCAGAGTTTTATTGGAACTATCCATTCTTTCTGTGCCAAACTCCTCAGGGAACGTCCTATTGAGATAGCTCTTGATCCTGATTTTGAAGAGATGGAGGAAATTGAAAACAGTGTTTTTCGGCAAAAATGCTGGCATGATTTCCTGGATAAAGAAAAAGCTGAGGGAAGTCTTTTGGAAAAGGAACTCGAAAATGTAGGGCTTTTTCCCCACGAGCTTAAAAACTGTTTTGAAACGCTTTCTGATTATCCTGAGGTGGAATTTAAACCGGGAAGCGAAAAACAGCCTGATTATAAAAGCCTCCGGAACGATTTGGAACTGTTTTTATTAAAGGCGCAGGGTATAGTTCCAAAATATCGACCTGAAAAAGGCTATGATGGTTTACAAAGCACAATGCACAGCTGTTTTTTACGTCAGAAAAATCTCGGTTTTAAAGATTATAGAATTCTTATGGAAACCTATGAACTGCTGGATAAAAATCCGGATTTAATTCAAAACCGCTGGCCAACAGCTGAGCAAGGAAAAGAATTTAAAGAGATATTTGAAGCATTTCGAGATAATAAAGTAAAGGAAGCAGTAAGAGAGTGGCGTGAATACCGCCATACAAAGATTTTTTTATTTTTAAAACCTGCCCTTGAATTTTTTGAGAAAAAAAGGCTGACTAATGCCAAGTTAAATTTTCAGGACCAGCTTCTTTTAACTTCCCTGCTTCTGCGGGATAATTCCGAGGTCAGGGAATATTTCAGCCGTAAATTCACTCACATCCTCGTGGATGAATTTCAGGACACAGATCCGATTCAGGCAGAAATGCTTTTGTATCTAACTGGAAAAAATAGAAAAGAGCGTGACTGGAAAAAGTTGATGCCGCGAGCGGGCTCGCTTTTTCTGGTAGGAGACCCGAAACAGTCTATCTTCCGTTTCAGGCGGGCAGATATAGACACATATAATCTGGTAAAAAACCAGATAATAAAAAGCGGCGGAAAGGTTCTTTTACTTAACACTAATTTTCGTTCTTTGCATTCCCTGCGTGACTGGGTCAATCCGGTAATGCGCAATGTGTTTGATGATAAAGATTCGAATAAGCAGTATCAGGCGGCATATGCTCCTTTAGAGACTATAAGAGCAGGAGAGGGGACATTCAAGGGAGTCTATAAGATAACCATCCCAAAACAAAAGAGAAATTTAGAAAAAACTATTGTAGACATTGATTCTGAAAGGATTGCAGAGTTTATATCCTGGGCGTGTGAAGAGAATATTACACTTGACCGTACTCGGGAGGAAATAGAAGAAGGACTGAATGCAAATGCCCAGCCTTCTGATTTTCTCATCCTGCTAAGATACAGGAAAAAAATGGATGTTTATGCGCGGGCGCTTGAGAAAAAAGGCATCCCCTTTGAAATAACAGGAGGGAATGCTTTTTCAGAGTCTGAAGATATTCGCGAGATCGCAAATTTAGTAAAGGCTCTTAACTCACCTGATAATATGATATATACAGTGGCTGTGTTGCGAGGGCTCTTTTTTGGGGTAAGCGATGATGAGCTGTTTAATTTTAAACAAACCGGAGGGCGGTTTTATTTTCTGGACTTGCAGAAATTGGAACACGGAAAAGAAGGAAA
>CBFDDY010000129.1:0-6659 GCA_965603705.1 uncultured bacterium
GCAATCTGCGCCATAAGGTCACCTTTACGTTCGTCCGGGGTTCTAACATTTGCCAGGAGCAATCCTAGTAGCTCTTGGTTTAGCTTGTTTTTTTGCATGAGTTTTAACGGAGGAATGATTACCCCTTCCTGAAAAATTTCAGATGCCAGCGGCATAGAACCAGGAGTCATTCCTCCAACATCAGAATGATGGGCTCGGTTGGCTACGAAAAAACATAGTTTTCCGCTGTCAAATACAGGAGATATACAGGTTATATCCGGGAGATGAGTCCCGCCCCGGTAGGGATCGTTGAGAATTACCAGATCACCATCTTTATAATCGATAGTTTTTAGCGATGCCTGGACTGAAAGCGGCATTGCTCCCAAATGAACAGGAATATGGGAACCTTGGGCAAAAGTCTCTCCTTTTCGGTTAAAAAGAGCGCAGGAAAAATCTTTCCTTTCCTTAATATTAGGGGAGAGTGAGGTCCGTTCAAGGACAGCTCCCATTTCTTCAGAGATAGATATGAAAATATTTTTAAAAAGTTCAAGTTCAATAGCATTAGTATTATTCATTTTCAGCGGTCCTTTTCTATAATAAGGTTAAGCAATCCGTCTACTTTTAAAGTGTGAGAAGGGGGGAGAAAGGTAGTGGAGTCATAGTCAACCACCAGGGCCGGTCCGGATATTTTATTCCCAGCTAAAAGAAGAGAGCGGCTGTAAATAGAAGCGAAATAATTTTTTCCGGAAAAAAATAAAGGTTGTTGTTTTAAAAATGCTCTTTCTGGGTTGATTTTTTGGAGTTTATATTTTTTTAATTTGACCTTGCTGCCGATCCCGGCTGCTTTAATGCGGATATTCACTACTTCGACCGGTTGATCTAAATGGTGATAAGAATAAAGCTTTTGATGCGCTTTATGAAAGCTGGGTACAAAGGAACTGCTTTGTTCCCAAGGAATGGATATTTCATAAGATTGTCCCAGGTATCTGAGGTCAAGATAATAAAAGAGGTTTATGTTTTTTGGGATGAATCCTTCTTTTTGCATGTCAGCTAAAGCTTTGCTGCGTATAATTTTGAAATTTTTTACAAGCGTTTCTGGTTTTAGCTCAGATGTTGTTTTTAGGATGGAATGGGAATAATCTTTAATTGAATCTGCAATAAGCAATCCCAGGGCTGAGAGGACGCCGGCGTTTTTTGGAACTAATATTTTCGAAATTTTTAGATTAGCGGCAATTTCTGCAGCATGCATACCCCCGGCCCCTCCAAAAGAGAAAAGGGCAAAATTTCTTGGATCAAATCCTCGTTCTATAGATATGACTCTGATCGCCTTTTCCATATTAGAGTTGGCTACTTTAATGACTCCAGCTGCAGTTTCCTGAATTGATTTCCCGATTTTATTCGCAAGGATTTTAATAGCTCTGTGACTTTTTTTGGGGAAGATTTTCATATCACCACCAAGAAAAAAATCAGGAGAAAGACGTCCAAGGATGAGGTTGGCATCTGTAACTGTTGGTTGAAGGGAATTTCCATAACAGGCAGGGCCTGGATCAGCACCGGCGCTTTGAGGCCCTACTCTGAGTGAGCCGCCTCTATCAATATATGCAATTGAACCGCCCCCGGCTCCGACAGTATGAATATCGATCATGGGAAGGCGGATGGGGAATTCGCCGATAAAACTTTCGTTTGTTCTTCTGATTTGGTTATCGATGAGGGATACGTCAGAGGAAGTGCCTCCCATGTCAAAAGAAATAATATTTTTGAATCCACTTGACTTTGCTACCCGGAATGCTGCAACAACTCCTCCAGCTGGACCGGATAGGGCTGTACGTATAGGTTCTTTTTTTGCTAATTCAGGAGAAATGTAACCTTCGTTAGACTGCATAATGCGGAGTTTGGAATTTTCTAACTTATCTTCCAGATTGTCGAGATATAGAGATATAATAGGAAGAAGATAGGCATTAACTGCGGTAACGATCGTACGTTCATATTCTCGATATTCAGGGAGGATGTCACTTGATACTGAGACCAAAAGGCCTTCTTTCCTAATTTGCTCTTTAATAATTCTTTCGTTACTTGAGTCGGCATAGGAGTTTATGAGAGAAACTGCAACTGCATCAGCAGGAAATTGTTTTATTTTATTTAGAATACCTTTAAGTTCAATAATATTGATTTTCTTTTTTACTTCTCCCGCAGCACTAGTTCTTTCTTCCAGGCCGAAACAGTTGCTGGGGGGGATCAATGGGGTCCTTGTTGTTCCTTTTAAGCTGTAGAGATGTTGTCTGGTTTGACGGCCGATTTGAAGTATGTCTTCAAAGCCTTTTGTTGTGATCAAAGCGATTTTAATTCCAGATTTGTCAAGAAGGGCATTTGTGGCGACGGTAGTCCCGTGAACGATAAAGGGGGAGTATTTTGAGTTTAAATATTTATTAATACCTGAAATTATTGAAAGAGAGGGATCGTCAGGGCTGGAAGGGATCTTTTTTATGTGGATTTTTCCGTTTATGTAAATTATGAAGTCAGTAAAAGTGCCGCCTGTATCAACTCCGATTTTAATATTTGTATCCATGAAGTCATCGAACCTGAGAACGTTTTTTTAACTTAAAGCTTTGGAAATAGCATCATCAAGATCCTTGTTATTTATAGGTTTGATGATATACCCAACTGGATTTATTTTGTTAGCTCTTGCTAAAGTATTGTCATCAGCAAATCCGGTAAGGAAAATAATTGGGGTATTAATTCTATTTTTTATTTTTCCAGCTGCTTCAATTCCGTCAATATCTCCTTTTAGTCCGATGTCCATAAGAATGACATCAGGCTCCCAATCTTGAGTTTTATTAAGAGCTTCTTCCCCAGTGAAAGCCACTTCTATATAATTATAACCTAAATTCTTTAAAATATTTCGAATATCGATCGAAACTATACCTTCATCTTCAACTATAAGGATCTTTATTTTTTCAGACATCAGTAATCTCGCTTATAAAAAATTGTTTTAATAGTAGATATTTTTTCAATCAATGTCAACTACCTGGGCTATTCATAAGAAATGTCGATATATATGAAACAGTTTTATAATAAGTATTTTACATTGATTGATACGTAAATACTATTTACTATTTTGTTCACAATATAATCTCTATTTGTAATCGACATTTCTTACCTTTCAGGCGAGTCGATCTCACTGCATCTGCTTCGTTACAGGGTACTTGCGGTGAAGGACCACAGCTGCGCACCCTGTGCCTCGCATCTGCAGCAACCTCGACTCGTGAATACTCCAGGGTAGATGTGATAAAGGAGTTCCCCCAATTTATTTTACGGCTATAGCCTCTATTTCAACTTTTACATCTTTAGGCAAGCGGGCAACTTGGACTGCTGCGCGGGCAGGGTAGGGGGAAGAAAAAAAACTGCCATATATAGAATTCATGGCGGCATACTCTTCCAGGTCCTGTAGGAAAACTGTGCATTTAATAACATTAGCCAGAGAACTTCCGGCAGCTTCCATAACTGCTTTTAGATTTGTTAAGACTAGGCGGGTCTGTTCTTCTATGCTGCCATTATTTAGCTCTCCGGTAGCTGGATTGATAGCGATCTGTCCTGATGCGAACACCAGGCCATTGGCTTCGATCGCTTGTGAATAAGGCCCGATAGCTTCCGGGGCTTTTACAGTTTTAATTTCTTTTTTCATGATAGTACTCCTTTTTTTACATGATACTAAAGCAGGGCCAATTAAGGCTGCTCCTCCAAGAGTTGCAAGGGCCTCTCTTCTTTTCATATAAACTCTCCTTACAAGGAAAAACAGTTTGCAGGAGGCATAAAACAGCTGCATCTAAAAATGCAAACTGATTTTCCTAGTGGGTAGGAATCCTTATTATATAAAAACCGGATTTCAGATTCCAGTTTATAATCAAAAATATTATTGGAAAAATTTCTCTTCTTTCTATAAAATGCGAAGATAAGCTGATTTCATAATGTATGAATGATTTGAGCGAAGGATAGAATATATTAAAGGAGGAGATCATGAAAAGAAAAATTCTGGCTGTAAGTATGGTTTTGATATTTGGATTAATCGCCTGTGGGAAGAAAGAATTGTCTAAATCAGGCCTTGAAACTCAAATGGAAAAAGTAAGTTATTTAATGGGGCATAACATTGCAAATAATTTCAAGGATCAAAAAATTGATATCCAGATGGAGGCATTTATCCAGGGCATCAAAGATGGATTAAAAGAAGATGTGAATATATTTGATCCCAAGGAAGTACAGGAGATAATGACGGAGTATCAGAATCAAATGAGAGAAAAAATGGATATAGAACGAAAAGATAGTTCAGAAATTAACTTGAAAGAAAGTAAGGCATTTTTAGCAGAAAATAAGGAAAAAGAAGGAGTTGTTACTCTAGCAAGCGGATTGCAGTATAAAGTGCTAAAAGAAGGAACAGGTCCGCTTCCGCAAGCAACAGACAAAGTAAAAACCCATTATGTAGGAACTCTAATTGATGGTACTGAATTTGATAGTTCTGTAAAACGGGGAGAACCGATAACTTTTTCAGTCAATGGAGTTATTCCAGGATGGACAGAAGCTTTGCAGCTTATGAAAGTGGGAGCCAAATGGAAACTATTTATTCCTCCTGAACTTGGTTATGGAGAAAACGGAGCCGGAAATCGTATCGGACCGAATGCAGCGCTTATTTTTGAAGTAGAGCTTATATCTATAGAAAATTAGAAAATTATTTATTGGGCGGTTAGCTCCATATGGTGAGAATGTGAGAGCAAATTGTGGTTTGCAGTGAGACTTTTGCAAAAATTACAAGTAACTATTCCGTTTTTTGAGACTCTATGAGGAGTTATACCCAAACATTCATCGCATTTAATAAATATAATATCTAATTTTTTATTATCTTTAGGGATTAGTTTCATTTTATTATCCTTTACTGGGTTTTATTTTAAATTTATTATCTTTAATGCAAAAAACATGCCATATTTAATAAAACATAGTAATAGGATCATAAATAATAGTTTGAAGATTATAAGTTGTCGTATTCAGCCAGAACTGTTCATAAATTGAGAGTGCCACAGGCGTATGGGATATTTATTTAAAAGAATATTATAAAGATGAGTATATGTGTTTCAAAATAGAACAATGTTTATTTCTGAAACATACGGCTAGTGATATTATTCAAACACGATCGAGATATTTTTTCCCTTCTTCAAAAGGATTTAAAGAAGCTGTTATACTTTTATCACATGTCGAAAGGTCAATGGTCTCTCCTTTTTGTTCAGGAGAGATGATTTCCACTTGGGGTGAAAAAATATCTTTTTCATTGATAGCCCTTACGACCGCTATCCGGTCGTCGTTCAAAGAGACAATCGAACCTATTGGCCAAATTCCTATTATCTGGAAAAAATTGTCTAATAAAATAGGATCGAATAGATTGCCTTTTCCTTTGTTCATAATTTCATATATTTTATTGGGGGGGAAGTTTTTTTTATAAGTTCTTTTCTGGGAAAGTGCGTCATAAACGTCACATATTGAGACAATGAGAGAGGCAATATGCGGTTTTACTGGATAGGCTATTTTAGGATAGCCTTTAAGATCGTAACGCAGGTGGTGTTCATATGTAACTACAGCAGGGAGAATTCCCATATCTTCTTTATATTTTAAAAGAATTTTTGCGCCATGTAAGGGGTGATTCCTTATTTTATCAAATTCACTTTCGTCAAGGTTATTTTCTTTAGTGATTATTTTCTGGGAGATGGATATTTTTCCGATGTCATGAAATAGAGCACCGATTCCAATGTCTAGAACATCTTCTTTAGAAAATCCTAGTTTAGATGAGAAAAACATTGAGAGGATGGAGACATTCAGAAGATGAATAAAGGTCGTAAGGTCCTTTTTTTTAAGGGAGATTAAGTTTAGTAGTTCATTATGGTTTCCCATGAAATTTTCCATAACTGCCAGAATGTTGAAACGAAGATCAAGATAGTCCACTTCTTCTGAGTTTAACATTTTTTTAACAGACTTTGTCAGTGAGTCCATGGATGTTTCATATTGATTTAAAAGCTTATCCGGCTTATCATTTTTTTGGGATTCTTCATCGGCAAGAACCCGTATTTTTCCAGCTGAAATATTTTTTATCCCATTCTGGGCAAGATATTCTTGAATGTTTTTTTGAATCTGCTTTTTTGAAGTTGAAAGGTAAAAGATGAATTTTGACAATTCCTTTTGGCTAAGTCCATGTGAGAAACATATTCTTTCAATACCGCAGCTTTCCAGATATATGATAAAAGATTTCAGTTTCTGGCTTAAATCGAAAAGTATTTTATCTTTCCAGGCTAATTCTTTATCTACAATCCCAAGGACAAGTTCTTTTTCATCTTGGAGAATAGTTTGCAGACTGCTGAAAGCTATTTTGACTGATTCGGAATATTTAGGATGATTTTCTCTGTAAATTTTACCAGATTGTATGGCTGTTGCCAGAGTGAGGAAAAATTTATTTATTTTATTCTGCATCCCATTTTTCCAATAAATATAGAGCTCGTTTCCTGACCTTTTTATTCCAGAATAAGGTGCGGTGACTTAGAGCTGCTAGATATTCTTTAGTATCTTTTAACCCTTTTTCATCAATAATATTTATATTATTAAGTATAAGTTTGTTTCTAATTCCAAAAGGTGAAGAAATGGCAAGA
>CBFDDY010000130.1:0-6655 GCA_965603705.1 uncultured bacterium
TTCATTAATCACCCCATTTTCAAAGCACTCCATGATAAAAGCGACTAAGGTTCCATAGGAGATAGTATCAATCCCATATGTATCACAGTAAAAATTTAACTCCAAAATAGCATCTATATCAAAAATACCACAATTAGAACCGACTCCTCCTGCTGTTTCATATTCTGGACCCTCAACCGTTACTTTTTGCCCTTTATATGGCCCTGTTTTAAGCTCAAAATTCTCAACTGTTTTACAACAGGACATCATACACCCAAGCCAGCATCCATCAGGCTTCCCTTGAGTAAATCTAGCCTTTAAAACTTTAGAGTCCATCTTAGGGACATCCTTATGGGACCCATATTTAAAATTGTGTACTGGCAGAAGGTCATAATCATTCATGATCTCTATGAGATGGGCAGTGCCGGCCTGTTTCATCTGGGATTGTTCATCATCCAGCTCCCGCATTTCTTTGGTAAATCTTTTTCCTCTTTCCATAATAGCTGGCAGGTCTACAACATTATTCATATTCGGCTTTATTTTTCCCGATTTTGCCACCAGGGCTTTAATATTTTTATTTCTAAATACCGTACCTATACCACCCCGGCCGGCCTGTTTTATCCGGCATTCTTTTCTTTTAACATCATACCAGCTGAAGTTCAACATACCGATCAAAGTATTTTCCGCAGCACTTCCAGCCGAGACTACAGAAATGTTCCTTTTATCCTTTTCATCATCAGCATACATCTCTGTCAACTGCTCTACCAGAAGATGGGAGTCGACTGCTTCTTCCGGCGCTTTTTCGATAGAAATAGTCCCAGTAGTACCATCAATAATTACTATTACATCATCTTCAGCTTTCCCCTGGAGTTCAAGAGCATCAAATCCCGAAAACTTTAAAAACGGCCCAAAGTAGCCTCCGACATTACTGTCTATGACCAGGTTCGTAGTAGGAGATATGGATACAACAAGAGATTTCCCAGTACCTGAATACTGAGTGATCCCGGCTATTGGACCGGGAGAAATAATGATCTCGTTTTCCGGGTCATCCCACTTAGTGTCAGGTTTAGTCCCATCCCACAGCAATCTTAATCCAAATCCTTTTCCCCCGATAAACTTCTCTTTCATCTGTTCTGTCACCGGTTTTTCTTTTATAGTTTTATCACTGAGGTTAATATAGAGCGTACGGTTATTATAACCTCTTTCAAGCTCAGATAAATCATAGGAATACTCTTGTAAAAGCTCATGTTTAGCCTTCATTTCCTGTACATTCATGTCTTATCTCCTTATTTATTAAGAATAATCCAGGTTAAGCAGTATCATATTATTGCTTTCAATATAATACTCATAATAAATGATATAATCAACATGGAGTATGAGTCATTTGCCTTTTAAGATTTATACGTGACATTACCTGACTCTCTTGCTATAATTCAAAAATACTCCGAGTCAAGAGAGCTACCGCATCCCAGCAATGCTCTTTGACCGTGAGCCTGGTTCTCCACATACATGAGAAATCCAGGCCAGGGCAATCCTGGAAACGGGGTTACCTTCCGTATTTGAAAAGGAGAAATCATGGACCCCAAAAACGCAATAATATTCAAGAAAATCAGTTTCAGTTTCCTAATCACAGGCTTACTTCTGCTTCCTTCCCTGGGTTTTTCTCAAAAACAGCAAGAGGAACAAGATAATAAATTAAAAAAAGACCAAAAAAAAATAACTGAAGAAATTTTGGTCTTGGCTGAAGAGCCCAAGGAATTACCCGTGTCCACGGTTACAAAGCTGGGCGCAACCCAGATCGAACAGATAAAACCGCTTGATCTCTCCGAAGCTATCCGTTATGCGCCTGGAGTTACAGTCTCTTCGGGTGATAAATCTGTATATACCTTAAAACTAAGAGGCATGGATGCAAAGCGTATCGCCCTTTTGATAGACGGAATACCTATATATGAGCCTTATTACAGCACTTTTGACCTAAAAACCATTGCCACAGGGGGAATAGATTCCCTGCAGATTACAAAAGGCCCCTCATCAGTCCTCTATGGACCTAATACTTTAGGCGGTATAGTCAATGTTATAACCAAGAGACCCTCAGGAAAACCGGCATTATCAATAAATACATCTTTAGGGGAAAAAAACACTCGAAGCCTGGGACTTCAATCAGGTTTTCAGTGGAATCGTTTTGCTTTCTCAGGAACAATGCTCTACCAGGATTCAGATGGATTTTATTTCCCGGATGAAAAATCCGGAAGCAGGATGGAAAGAAGCAATAGTGAATATCAAAGAAAAAATTTCAACGCTAAGCTCTATTATAACCCCAATGATCAGACCGAGCTCCTTTTTAACAGCAGTATATACCTCTCTGATTATTCCATGCCGCCTGAGATCAATGCTTATAAGCCCAGGTACTGGCGCTTTAAAAATTGGAACAGATACAGTTTTAATATGGGCGGATTCACCGCTTTGGGACAAAAATCAACATTGCGTTTCCGTGCTTATTATGTGCAATACAATAATACCCTGGATATGTTCAAAGATGCTGAAATGAACCAGCGCCGTTTTGAAAGCACCTTTGATAATGCAGTCTACGGGCTTTTCGGCCTCACAGACATATACATAAGCCGGGAAAATCAGCTTAAGATCTCCATTAATTACAAAGGAGATGAAGCCCGTTCTCAGGATGATGTAGATGAACCCTGGGACATATATGACCAGCTGACTTTCTCTATCGGCATCGAAGACCATTTAAGACTCTTTGACAATTGGAAACTTGTCGGTGGCCTTAGTTATGATTATCTCGATAAATTCTTAGGTTCTGACAATTCTAGGTTTAATCCCCTCCTGGGAATTAAATATTCTCCAATTCCTGAGCTTGATATGCATTTTTCCTGTTCTAAAAAATCAAAATTTCCTTCCATGCGTTCCATGTACTCGAGTTCCTCCGGAAATCCTGACCTTCTCAGCGAAGCAGGAACAAACTGGGAGCTGGGATTTACCTATAATAAAGACATCTTTCTTACAGGTGCAGTTTTTATCACCTATTTTAAAAATATGATAGACAGTGTACGCCTGCCTGAATATAATTTTCAACGTCGCTATTTTAATATCGCCCAGGCTTACATTAATGGTTTTGAAATACAGATACAGAAATCATTCCCCTGGCTATCCGCTACTTTCAATTACACCTATCTTGACCACCGTAATAAAAGTGATGACCGGCCTCTGGATGCGCTACCGGCTCACAATCTAAACTTTAACTGCCATATATTTCCCCATAAACAGATCCATATCGGGTTTATGGGATTGATGGCATCATCCTCCTCATGGCTGGATTACTCCTCCCAAGAACTTCTGAATATCCCTGCTTATTTCAATCTGGACTCAATAATATCCTTTCATATCAACCAGTATGAGATATTTGCTAAGTTAACCAATATATTCAACTACTACATATATTCTGAACCCGGGTTCCCTTGGCGCGGACGCTGCTTTGAGCTGGGATTCAAAGCCTCGATTCTCTAAACATCCCCCCTTCCCCCTCAACACTTCGCTTAGCAAAGGAATCGAAAACAAAGGAACTTCATCTAATCCTTAGCACTACTAAATCCTGCTTATCCGGAATACCATCCAATGAAGCCAATATCGCCTGGAAAATATTACTGCAGAGTTTACTAACAAATTCATTAACTTCAACTGCAACACCATCGGCCTCCAAAGAAATTTTAGTATTCTTTTTCAGATAAAACACCAACGTATCAGAATATTCGTTAACATCCTTTAAAGAGGCATAAATCCCAAGAGCGATATTCCTGAGTATCTGCTGGGTAAATCTATTTAAAGGAATATCCTTCTTATCAACTGTAAAAAATATTTCATTGTTCATTTTCATACTCCTTCTCCAGAAAATCAGCGATTTTACTGGTCTCTTCCGGATTAAAAACCGGTTTGTTTATTACTATCTTTTCATCTGAGACTACAGCCGCCAACTCATTGAGTGGACATGTCACTTTTTCTGAGATGCCCTTTCGCAAAACCTCTATCTTGCGGGTCTTGGGATCATCCCGTCCCCCTTCAACCAGGACAAAATCAGCTCCCGGGAAAAACTCCCAGGCAATTTCTTTATAACTTACTTTAGCATCATTTCTAAAAAGAACAGCTACCCGCTCTGGAGATAACATTGCTGTACTGTCTGCTCCTGCTTCCATGAATTGGCTGGAATCTTTCCCCTCAGGGCTTAATTTAAAACCATGCGCACAGTGTTTGATCACAGCGACAGAATATCCCCTTTGAGATAATTCTTTAATAAGATTCTTTATCAGCCCTGTTTTACCGGTATCAGAATCCCCAACAAAAGCAATCAATCTCATAAGCCGAGTTCTTTGGAAATCCCTTGCATTGCCTTAAGGCAAATTGAAATAAATTCATCCAGCTCCATTTCGATATTGGCGATCTGTTCAATATCCTCACGTTTTGCTCCCCTGGCAAAGCTTTTTTCCTTATACCTTCTCTGAATAAATCCAAGTTCTACATCCTCTAATTTTTTATTGGGGTGCATCAAGGTGGCAGCGATAATAAGCCCGGTCAAAGGATCAATGGAAAAAATCGCCCAGTCCATTTTACTTTTGCAAGGAACATTCCCGGCGTGCGCCTGGATAGCATAGATAATATCTGATCCCACTTTAAATTCTTCCAGAATCTTAACTGCCTCAACAGTGTGTTTCTCAGGATCTTTTTCAGTTATCTCATAATCAATGTCATGGAGGATTCCGGCTAATCCCCATTTTTCCACATCTTCCCCTAGTTTTTCCGCCAAAGCTCTCATGCAGGCTTCTACAGCAAGCGAGTGCTTCACCAGATTCTTATTTTTCAGATATTTTTTCACTAATTCGAAAGCTTCATTCCTGCTCATACCTAAATCTCCTTTATTTTTATTTACATCTTCTTCATCACTTTTTGTGATTTTAAAATACATTTCAGCTTCAGACTTTTCTTTTTCATCCTCCACCAAAACTTCAATCCGGTATATCCCTTCATCTTCCGGATAACAGATCCAGGTATTCTCTTCTGATTTAGCCTGAACAATCTCCCTCTCCAGGTTAACTGGGACCATCAGCAATGGGAAAAAACTAAAATTTATTTTTATAAAACGGCGGGAATAAAATTCATATTGAGGAAGATAAAACCCAGTGACATCAGCCGTAAAAACAATTTCTTCATTAACATTCTGAGGAGAAGTTTTGGAAGCAGATAAAGATACTTTAACTTCCTTTTGCATGAATAGAAGCTTCGCGGTTTCTTCATTTTCATCATAAACTGAAATTATTAGGTTGGGATCTACCCATAAAGGATTACTGCCTGCCTCCCATAGAGCATTATAACTTCCCTTATGCTCTCCTGTTTTCGCATCAAAACACATCAGATTATCTGACATAGATGAGACAACAATTTTATCATCTGCAAACTCCAATCTGAAAAAACTTCGGGCAGGAACAGGAGCCCACCATATAATGGTCCCGTTTTTTTTATTCAGACAATATAAAACATTATTATAACTCAGAAAATAAATCCGCTTTCCCCAAAACACAGGAAAAGAATTAATGATGCCTCCAGTTTTTATCCGCCACTTGACTTTGTGCTTTTTAATATCAAAGCAATAGAAATAATGATCATAGGACCCGAAATAAAGCAAATTATTATCCACCAGAAAACTGCCTCTGACTTTTCCTTCCGTCTCACAGGTGCTAATAAGAATGCCGTCAGTGTTGATAAAATATACTTTTCCATCATCACATCCAAAAATGACTTTACTTGCTGCTACTATGGGAATCGACTTTATCTCTCCTCCTGACTTGAAAAACCATAATTTTTCCCCTTTTTCATTAAAAGCAATTAACTTCCCTTTCTCAGTTCCTATATATACTCTTGAGCCGCTTTCATAGATGCCGCTTGTAATTTTATCTCCGATCTTTGTTTTCCATATCAGTTTTCCCTGCAAGCTCAGGCAATACAATAGGCCATTTTCATTATGCACATAAAAATTATCCTGTCCTCTGTACAGAGGTGACTCGATTTTCCCCTTAACCTGAAATACCCAAGCCGCTTTTTTTGCTTCAATATTAAAACAGATTACTTTCCCCTCCCTGGTAGAAAAGTACAAGTTGTTTTTTTCTCGGTGGATTACCTCAATAGGCCCACTTTCAAAAGAATTTTCCCAGATTTTTTCCATGGGAAAGGTAATCCCATCAGGGTAAGGAGGTGTCTTTACCTTAAAAAGCGAACATGAGGATAAAGAAAGAATAAGCAAAAGAATAAAAACTTGATAAATGGTAAATGGTAAATGGTAAATAGTAAAAAATTGTTTCATTAGAGCCTCATAGTATCACTTATTGCACTCATTTCTCAATAAAGAAAACATACCGCGAAGTAAAAACCAGGATGATAGTGAAAGGTTTACATTTTGGGCCTTGCCCAAATCTGAAAAGTGCTTTTTCTTTTTGGGGTGCAAGCCAAAAAAGAAAAAGCATCTTATTCTTACCCGCGAAAACCCGTGTCTAATACATTATCGCTTTTATCCGTGTCCTCTGCGTCCTCAGCGTAAAATTTTGTTTTTCTGCCAACTGCCAACTAGCTTTTCTGCTTTTCTTTACTTTAAATCAATAAGCTGATATTATTTTTT
>CBFDDY010000131.1:0-6489 GCA_965603705.1 uncultured bacterium
TTTGCAGCTCTGCTGTTTGTTCATTCAATAAATTGTTTTTAAATTCATGACTTATTCTAATCCCGTCTGTGATGGCTTTTTTAAGAGGAATTTTGTCAGATGCATGGAAATAAGATAGGGAAGAGAAGAGCATAAGAAAGATAGCCCAGGATTTTTTCATTTTAACATCCCCTTTTTTAAGAGATTTGATATGCTATTAATGCGTTTATCCATAAAGTCTATGCTGTTTTCTATTTTAAGATCTAATATTGCTTCTACCAGAGGCGTCCCCAAAATAGAAAAGATACAGAGCGGAAGTATGTTTAAGATTAGATGAACTGGGTCAGGCTCTGAGATAAGCCCTTTTTGGTACCAGATAGAAATTTTGTTTTTTAAAAGCTTAGGCGGGGATTCAGAGGTATTGGAGAATATATCTTTTATAACAGAAGTGATGTTAGCGGGATTCTGGATCAGCTCGAATCCGATCATTCTGATCACTTCCTGCTTTTGGGAAAAATAGCGGATATAGACCTTTGGCATCCTTTCAAAGAACTGTTCCGGGCTTTTTGAAACTGCAATGGCCTCTTGGATCTTGGGAATAAGTTCAAGCAGGGAGTTTTTAATAATAATCCGGTACAGGTTTTGTTTGGAGGAATAATAGTAGAAGATCATGGCTTTATTGACGCCAGCTTGTCTGGCGATTCTCTCCACCCGGGCTCCCCCAAAGCCATAAGCGGCGAATTCTTTTGAAGCAATGCTGAGGATTTTTTGTTTAGAGCTCTGATTTTCTTTCACGAGATTAACCAACCAGTTAGTTTAACCGTATGGTTAATATAGGTCAAAGTACCCGCATTGTCAAGTCTCTATTTAGCATTTACTATTCACCTCTAACTTAGTATTATTTGTATTTATATTTTTTAATAAAAAGGAGTCATAATGATTATAAGAAACTTTTCCGGCTGGGCGATTATGATTGTAATTCTTTGTCTTTGCTTCGGGATGGGATATTCAGACACTATTCAGGAGGAAAACCCCAACATCGTTTATAGCCCGGCGCTTTATAATGGCCTTCACTTCCGCTGCATCGGTCCGCACCGAGGAGGACGAGTGACTGCGGTAGCTGGAAATACTGCCAGCTCTGCTGTTTTTTATATGGGAGGCACAGGAGGGGGAGTGTGGAAGACAACCGACTATGGCATAGTCTGGCGGAATGTCTCAGACGGATTCTTTAAAGTTGGTTCTATCGGTGCTATTGATGTGGCTGATTCTGCTCCTGAAGTGATCTATGTCGGCACAGGCTCTGCTGCGATCCGGAGTAATGTTTCAAGCGGACGTGGTATATATAAATCTTATGATGGAGCCAAGACCTGGGATTTTATTGGACTTAGAGAAGCAGGCCAGATCGGCTCAATTGTGATTCATCCGGCTGATCCTGATATTGTCTATTGTGCCGCTCTGGGGCATGCTTTTGGGCCTAATCCAGAGAGAGGTGTTTTTCGCTCAAAAGACGGAGGTAAAACTTGGGAAAAAGTGCTTTTTATCTCAGATAAGACCGGAGCTATTGACCTTTCCCTAAACCCAAAGAATCCTTCAGAAATATATGCTGCTATGTGGCGGGGAGAAAGAAAGCCCTGGACTATCATAAGCGGTTCCCGGGATGGAGGGATTTTTAAGACAGAAGATGGGGGTGACAGCTGGAGTAAATTGACAGAAGGCCTCCCTCAGGGATTGGTGGGGAAGATCAGCCTTTCTGTGTCTCCCCCAAAACCTGAACGGGTGTATGCTTTGATCGAAGCGGCAGAGGATAAAGGAGGAGTTTACCGTTCAGATGATGCAGGCAGTACTTGGCAGTATATCAATCCACAGAAAAGCCTGCTATACCGTCCTTTTTATTACACTTATATAGATGCCGACCCTAAGGACCCGGATATAGTTTATATAAACAATGAAGGGTTCTATAAATCGATAAATGGAGGAAAGGCCTTCCGCAGGCTCCGAACTCCCCATGGAGACAACCATGGAATGTGGATAAACCCGGATGATCCGGATATTTTTATTCAATCAAATGACGGCGGGGCAAACGTTACTCTGGATGGAGGAAAAACATGGTCTACTCAGTATAATCAGCCTACTGCAGAACTTTATCATGTTGTAGTAGATAAACGCTTTCCTTACTGGGTATATGGTGAACAGCAGGACAACAGTACTATCCGGGTCCCCAGCCTTCCGCCTTACGGAGGACGCCCCATTAGTCCGGTGCAGTTCTGGGAGACGGTTGCAGGCTGTGAGACTGGCCCTATTGCGGTCCATCCGGATAATCCCGATATCGTCTATGGTGGGTGCAAAGGCCGGTTCAGCCGCTATAATCATGCCACAGGACAGGAGAAACAGTACTGGGTGTACCCCTATTTCAATTACGGCCATACAGCCAGGGAAATGCCTTTTCGTTTCCAGCGGACATCTCCTATAGAAATCTCACCTCATGATCCCAAGGTTATTTACCATACATCGCACGTGGTCCATAAAACTATAGATGAGGGGGTACACTGGAAAATAATTAGCCCTGACCTTACTGCTGCGGAGCCGGATAAACAGGGGTACTCAGGCGAGCCTATAACCCGTGACATAACTGGTGAAGAGATATACAGTTCTATTTATGCATTCAGGGAGTCTCTGCTTGAGGAAGGTGTCCTCTGGGCAGGTTCAAATGACGGATTGCTTCACATCTCGCGAGACGGGGGGGCTATATGGAAAAAAGTCACACCTACAGAGCTTCCTCCTGGCGGCAGAGTGCAGACTATTGAGCCATCCCCGCATAAACCCGGAACAGCATATATTGCAGTTTACCGTTATATGCTGGATGACTGGAAGCCTTACATATTTAGGACCGATGACTATGGTGAGTCCTGGGACCTTCTTACAGATGGCTCAAATGGAATTCCCGCTGACTATCCTACCAGGGTTATAAGAGAAGACCCTGAACGAGCAGGGCTTTTATATGCAGGAACCGAGTTCGGTTTGTTTGTCTCTTTTGATAATGGCAAACATTGGCAGAGCTTACAGCTTGACCTGCCGGTGACACCGATAACTGACGTCAAGGTTCACAAAAAAGACCTGGTGCTCTCGACTATGGGCCGTTCCTTCTGGATACTTGATGACATCACTCCACTTCACCAGTTAGATGAAAAAACTGCTGCTTCAGAAGCGATTTTATTTAAGCCTAGAGAGACGTTTCGGATGCGCTGGTCAGGATTCGGATCTGGACCTGACGTTCCCGAGTATCCTCCCAGAGGTGCTTTGATTTATTATTTTCTGGCAAAAAAACCGCAGAAAGATGTTGTGATTAAGATCATGGATGAAAGAGGGAATGGAGTGATAAGTTTCTCCAGTAAAAGCAGAGGACAAGGCAGCCGTATTTCCACCCAGGCCGGCATGCACTGTTTTGTCTGGGATTTAAGTTATCCTGGACCTGATTACCCTGATTCAGGTTCGAGAAGGGGAAGAGGGCCGTTAGTAGTTCCTGGAAATTATATTGTCAAACTATCAATAGGGAACTGGAGCCAGATTCAGACTTTACATGTAAAGATCGATCCGCGAGTAGCTGAAGATGGAGTTACCCAAAAGGACATGGAAGAACAACTGGCGCTTAACCTTGAGATAAGAGAGACAATAAATTCACTTACCTGGGCTTTGGAAACAATCCGTACTGAACGGAAAAAGATTATCCAGTCCGGAGCACAAACCGGCTTAGAGAAAGAATCACTTATCAAGCAATTAACCGCTGTTGAAGAGAAGTTAATTCAGGTAAAAGAGGGAAAAGTCGGAGCTCAGCTTAAACCAATGCTTTTCCGGCAGCTGACTTACCTTTATGGCATGACGACTCAAGCCGACCAGAAGCCGGGAAATGATGCTTATCTGCGTTTAAACGATATAAAAAAGCAGCTGGATGGATATCTTTCCAGATTGAGACAGATTCTTTAATACAAACCTATGAAAACAAAAACCGCTGGGACCTTGTATGTTGTTGCAGCTTATGTTTCCTGGGGATTACTCCCGATCTACTGGAAAATGCTTAGTCAAGTCCCTTCTGCTCAGATCCTTGCCCACAGGATCTTCTGGTCTTTTGGTTTTGTGATTTTGCTACTTTGGCGGCAAAATCGTTGGCCTGAGTTTAAAAAAACTTTTTCAGTAGGAAAAAACAGGCGCCTTTGTATCTTGACCGCTTTGATTATCGGAGTTAATTGGTTTATCTATATCTGGGCTGTAAATGCAGGACGTCTCCTTGATGCCAGTCTGGGATATTTTATAAATCCTCTCTTAAGTGTTCTCCTGGGAGTTATATTCCTAAAGGAACGCCTCAATTTTTGGCAGAAAGCTGCTTTGATCCTGGCCTTTATTGGGGTAATGTACAAGACGCTACAATATGGAAAAATCCCCTGGATTGCACTCACTCTGGCATTTACTTTTGGCGTGTATGGCCTCTTGCGGAAAAAAGCGCAGATTAAATCTTTAGTAGGCCTTTCTGCGGAGATGGTTTTACTTTCCCCCATTGTCTTTACATTCCTGGTGATGGAGGAAATAAAAGGTACGGGAGTAACCGGGCATGCGCCGTTATCTATCCATCTGTTGCTTTTAGGGGCTGGAATTGTTACGGCGGTTCCTTTGTTATGGTTTACTTATGGAGTCAGAAAAATACCTCTTTCTACAGCCGGATTTCTCCAGTATATAGCCCCCAGCCTTCAGTTATTTTTAGGAGTATTTGTATATAAGGAGCTTTTTACATCAATCCACCTTATAAGCTTTTCATTTATCTGGGTTGCCCTTATCATTTACTCCCTCTCTAATACTCGAATACTTAAAAGGCAGAAAATGGAAAGCAAAGGATAGAAAAACGGAAAGTAGAAAATAGTTTGACATAGGAAAATATTATTGATAATAAATAAAACTAACCTGGATTATTCACGAGTCGACGTTGCCGCAGATGCGAGGCGCAGCGGATGAAGCTGTGGTATTTCACCGCGAATCCGCTGCAACAGAGCAGATGCGGTAAGATCGGCTCGCCTGGAGGGTAAAAAAATGGCGATTAAAATTAAAAATAAAAACAAGAAAAAAGATTCAATAATCATTCTTAAAAAAGTCTTGCATATCGCTGAAAAGAAATTAATAATAAAAACATCGCCATTTTTTTATGAATAGTTCAGGCTAAGAAGTTAACATGTGAACTTTTGAGGAGGATTTAATGAATAAAAACACCCCCTGTTTCTGGTCTAAGCGATTTATGTTGTTGTTCCTGTCTTTTATTCTCATTTCATTTATTATTTTTGCAAATGTCCCTGAAGAGGAAACTGTTTGGCCGGATGCATGTACCAGTATAATGGTAGGCCGTCTGGCAACTACGGATGGTTCGGTCATAACAGCTCACAGCTGTGATGGAAATTACCGGACCTGGGTGAGGATAAATCCTCCCCAAGAGTATTCCAAGGGAACTAAGGCTAAAATTTTTACCGGATTTCTTCATAATGAAACCCCCTGGGACATGAGAAGAGTAAGGGAAAAAGGGGAAATTCCTCAAGTTGAAAAAACCTATGCTTTTTTAAATACTGCCTATCCCTGTATGAATGAAAAGCAGCTTGCTATCGGGGAGACCACAATCGGTGGACGTAGGGAGTTGAGAAATACGGAAGGAATGTTTTACATTGAGGAGATCCAGCGAATTACTCTGGAAAGATGCACGACCGCCCGGGAAGCGATCAAGCTTGCCGGAGAACTGATAAAAAAATATGGGTATTGTGATTTTGGCGAATGTCTTACTTTTGCTGACCCTAAGGAAGTCTGGCATTTTGAGGTTTTTGGAGCCGGACCGCTTGTTATCGGCGGAGTCTGGGCTGCCGTGCGTATACCTGATGATCATGTAGGTGTTTCTGCCAATATTCCCAGAATTGCTGAACTGGACCTGGGTGACCCTGATAATTATATGGCATCAGAAAATGTTTTTTCTGTAGCAGAAGAGATGGGCTGGTGGGACCCTGAAAGCGGTGAGGAATTTAAATTCTGGAAGGCTTATAGTGGTAGAAAAGCATTCTCTACCCGGGAATATTTTGTTTTAAGTACTGTTGCGCCTTCTCTTAATCTGGACAGAAATGCAGATGAGCTCCCTTTTTCTGTAAAACCTGAAAAAAAGCTTTCTGTGCGGGATGTTATGGCTTTTTACAGGCAGACATATGCCGGAACTGAATTAGATATGACAAAGAATCTCATGGTAAAAAAACAGAGAAGTGATGAAATGATGAAAAGCCCGGTTGCCAATCCCTGGATGTCCTATTATTTAAGAAATCTGCTTAACACCTTAAAGCCCGGAGTAGTTGAGCGTCAGCGTACTATTGCTATTTCTGCCTGCTCATATTCCGAAGTTCTCCAATGCCGGGATTGGCTGCCTGATGAGATCGGCGGTATTGCCTGGTTCTCCTTTGACAATCCTGCTCAGAGTCCCCGCATACCGATCTTTGCAGG
>CBFDDY010000132.1:0-6487 GCA_965603705.1 uncultured bacterium
GAATAGTCCATGGTAAGAGTCTCAGCAATTCTTTTTCCTTCATCATAACAGCTGCGGAGACCAATGGGATTAACATTGCCCCAGTAACTTTCTGTTTGGGGATGAACTTCCGGGTTTCCATAAACTTCGGAAGTGGAGGCAAGCAGGATGCGGGCTTGGGTTCTTTTGGCTAGGCCAAGCATGTTAATAGTGCCCATTACATTGGTTTTGACTGTTTTTATGGCGTTGTGTTGATAATGGATGGGGGAGGCCGGGCAAGCGAGATGATAGACCTTGTCTACTTCCGCAAAAAAAGGATGTATTACATCATGACGGCTGAGCTCAAAATAAGGATGGGAAAACAGGTGGCGGATATTGTCTTTGTCTCCGGAAAAGTAATTATCAATACAGAGGATATCTGCTCCTTTAGTTAGCAGGAATTCGCAAAGGTGACTTCCCAGAAAGCCTGCTCCTCCAGTTATCAAGATGCGGTTCATTTCACTTTCCTTTTTGCCCTTGTATTGGCGTTTTTCATGAATCGTAGACCATGAATAGCAAACTTTTCCTCTTTAGGACCTCTTTCTGCACTTGGATGAGTTCTTTGATGCCCTTATTCGCAAGAGTTAAGAGAGAATCGAATTCTTTTTTTGAAAAAGGTTTCTTTTCGGCTGAGGCCTGTACTTCAATTATTTCACCCGAGTCGGTTTTCACAACATTCATGTCGGTTTCTGCATCTGAATCTTCAGAGTAATCCAGGTCAAGCAGAGGCTTCCCGTTGACTAAGCCTACACTGACAGCGCCGGCTAGGTTTTTGAGAGGCATTTGATCCAGGATTTTGTCGTCCATCAATTTTTTTAAGGCCAATGCCAAGGCCACACTACTGCCTGTGATAGCAGCGCATCTGGTGCCGCCGTCTGCTTGAAGTACGTCACAGTCTATGATGATAGTTCTTTCTCCCAGGTCCTTAAGGTTAATAACTGCTCTCAATGAACGGCCGATAAGCCGCTGTATTTCCTGAGTTCTGCCTGAGATTCTTTTAGGAGGTCTTTCGCGGATAGTCCTTTTATTAGTTGCCCTTGGGAGCATGGCATATTCGGCAGTGATCCAGCCTGTGCCTTTGCCTTTAAGGAAGATGGGAACTTTATTTTCGACTGTAGCTGCAATTATTACCTTGGTCTTTCCCATTTCTATTAGAACAGACCCATCAGCGTATTCAAACTGGTCAGGGATGATATTGACTTTACGTAATATGTTAAAAGGGCGCTTATTTGTTCTCATGTCTCACCATTTATAAGAATTAGCAAGGATGGAAATACTATAATAAAAGATGGCGAAAATGACAAGGATGGATATTTAAAGAAAATTTTACGCTGAGGACACTG
Source organism: uncultured bacterium (assembly GCA_965603705.1). GTDB lineage: Bacteria > Acidobacteriota > Aminicenantia > Aminicenantales > Aminicenantaceae > JAUVXM01. Next base: position 1,362 of record CBFDDY010000132.1, read on the forward strand.
AGGAAACAGAAAAAATCTTTGGACGCGGATAAACGCGGATAAGACACGGATTAAAGCCTAATGTTGATTTTTTTTGCCAATGAATTGGCAAAAGAAATCAACCCTTCATCACTTCGTTTTGCGAAGTAGTTTAAAATAAGGGGGGAGAAGTAAAATGGGAATCGTTAATTATGATTCGAATACGAGTCCCGAATTTAAGGTAAAAAAGGTTTTCATTTTGGGCTCTGCCCAAAACTAAAATGCGTCTTAGCCTTAGCCGTGTAAATCCGTGTCTAATGCTTTACCGCTTTCCCTGCCTTTCCTGGTGTTGCTGTTTTTCCTGTCTTTTTCTGCCTTTATTTTGGGCGGCTTTTCCATCTATCATGGAACCATAACCAGGATTCAGGACGAGCTCGAATTTGTTCTTCGATAACTTTAGTGCAGGCCTGAGTTATATTAAGGATGTTTGTTTGAGAATCATCTGACAATGGAACTTCCACGGGTTTTAATATCTTTATTATGTATTTGTTATCTTGGGTGGGACAACAGAATGCCGGAATAATGGCTGCTTCGGTCCTGAGGTGGAACATGGCCAACCCTGGAGTTGTAGAGGCTTTTTTACTGAAAAAGTCGACAAATACAGATTCTTCACGAAGAACATTTTGGTCGATTAGAATTGCAACTATCTCATTTTTTCGAAGTGCCTGGAGAATATTGCGGGAGGCATTATGCTTGGAGATTACCATGGCGCCCAAAGCGTTTCTCAGCTTGAGTAGCTCTTTTTCCATGAGCGGGTTGTCCAGAGGCCTGGCCACAACTTTTAGTTTCCCGGCTTTAGATAGTATGGCCGAGATTATTTCCCAAAGCCCGAAATGTGCTGATAAGAGTAAAACGCCTTTCCCCTTATCAAGGGCAGTTTGAAGATTTTCTAAGCCATCTGGTATTAAGTAGGAGTTTCTTTTTTCAGGTTTAAGCTGAGCGAGGTAGATCATATCCAGAAAAGTCTTCCCAAAATGTTGAAAAGACAACTTGGCAATATTTTCTATTTCAGCTGGTGTTTTGTCTTTCCCCAGGGCTGTATAAAGATTTTTAAAGGCAATATTATGGTGTTTTCTACTCAGGTGAAAAAACAAGCGGCCTGTTTCTCTTCCCAGGAAAAGGATGATTTTACGCGGGAAAAAACGGATCAAGCCTGCAAATATTTGATAGAGGCTGAATTCGAATAAAGACCTAAGTTTTTCCATTTGAATTTTTGCCTTCCTTTTTTTCCAGTCGTGACCATAGCCAGGCGTAAAAGGCCTGTTCTATTTTGAGATCTATTTTTAGAAAATAGAGGGGGAGAGACACAAGCTCTTTTATATCAGCCAACTTTACCATATCTTTTTCAGTAGTAATGATAATATCTGCTTGGGAGGAAAGATAATTCTTTTTTATTTTTTTTATAGATTTTGGGGGATAAGGGTGGTGGTCCGGAAATTTTAAAAATTTTAGCGAATTTATTCCCAAATTTTTTAGAGCTGTTTTGAATCTCTCCGGCCTGGCTATACCACTGAATGAGAGTGTAGTTTTATTATTAAGCTCTGCCGGGGGAAGGAGCCGTTTAGTGAAAATGTGGTAAACTCCTTTGATTACTACTGAATATGAAAAAGATTGTATTTGAGGAAATTGTTTTTTAAGAGAGGATTTTATCTGTTTATCTCTATTTTTTTTGATAAGGATAGCGTGGCTCCTCCCTATAGATGACCTGGATTCGCGCAGCATTATTTTTTCTTTTGGATCATACATAACGATGTTGATCTCTTTTTCCAGGGGATGGTACTGAAAAGCATCATCAAGAACCACAATATCGAATCCTGATTCTTTTGCTTTTCGGCAGCCGGCCAGGCGGTCCTTGCCAATAAAAATACCGGCTTCAGTAATGCTTCTGGCGATCATAAAAGGCTCGTCGCCAGCTTCCCGCCAGGTACCGGAAATGCTCCGGCCGTTAGAGAGTATGCCACCGGATCGCTCCCATTTCCCCCGGTATCCTCTAGCAACAAGAGCCGGCTTATATGAGGATTTTAAAAGTTCAGATAAGATGTGTTTTGCCATAGGGGTTTTTTCAGACCCGCCAAATGAGATATTTCCTATACTAATAACCGGAAGAGGCGATTTTTTAGGCTTGAAGAATCTCCACCTATAGAATAAGTTTATTAGGAGGCAATTTAATTTATAGATAAAAGAAGCAGGATATAGAAGGAACCTCATTCTTCCTGGATTATTCATAAGAAATGTCGATATCGCTGAAATTCAGGTGTGGCTTGTGCTCGCTTCAGATTTTTAACGCCATTCCTCTTCGTTTTTCTCGGCGCCTGCGTAACTCCCCCCGTCCGTGGGTCAGACATACTCAGCGTCCGACTACGTCGGATTCTCTCGAAAAACTTCATCAGAAGGCTAAATCTTCAATGTCGCTTCAGCCACATTAGAATTTCATAAGATATAAATCTTTTACCATATCGTTTCACGTTTTACAATTCCCATTTCACGGTTTTTCCCATTTACCATTTCATTCTCAACATAATCTATATTAATAATCGGCAATTTTTATGAATAATCCAGGTTCTCCAAGACTATACTATATAGACTTTTCACTTTCAAGTCGATTACCATAGCTTTACAACGCCAGTCAATTTATTTATAATGATTTTAGATATTTATCAACTAAGGAGGAGAATAATGTTGAAAAAAACAATAGTAGCTTTAATTGCGATATTGATGATAGTTGTGTTGTTTAATTGCAAGAAAAAACCACAGGTAAAAGGCGTAGACTTAGATGTCTCATTTTCTGAGGAAAAATTGTCTGATGATTTAATAACGGACTTGCAGCTAACCTGGAAAACTGATAAAGAGTTTGTGAAGATGAGTGAGGATTTTAATATTTTCATTCATTTCTGGCATGGAAATAACCTGCTTTTCCGGGAAGATTATATTCCCGAGGTTCCGACCTCAACCTGGAAAGTAGATGAAGAATATCAATATTCCAAGCAGATTTACATTCCAGCATTCATTGATGAGTTTGATCCTAATTTTAAAGGGGAAGAGACACTCAAGCTATCTGTAGGATTTTTCTCGCCTTATGATAAAAGTGGAGAGTCAAAACAACTTGTGATGGAAAAAAAGATAAAAGTATTTCCACCGCCTTTGGACACACCTGAGATTCTTTATGAAGAGGGGTGGTATAATCTGGAAACTAATCCTGATTCCTTCCTTAAGCAGTGGAGATGGATATCAAAGAAAGCAAAATGTATTATTGATAATCCCCATAGGGATGCTTTACTGATAATAAAAGGGGGAGTCAATAAAGGTGCCCTCAAAGACCAGAAAGTAATTTTTATGATTAATGATTTAATCCTTGATGAATTCATTGCAGAGGATTCTTACTTTGAAAAAACATATAATATCGAAAAGGAAAGGTTGGGAGAGGGCGATGAGTTTTATCTAACGCTTGCAACAGATAAATCTTTTGTCCCGGCAGAGATCTTACCGAACTCTGGAGATGAGAGGGAACTCGGCTTGCAGATTTCTTTTTTATATTTCAGATAAGAGTAATAAAAAATTATTTCCGGTTTTTCTTTTGGGCGTCTAACTGTTTTTTCAGTCTTTCTGCATCCTCTTGAGCTTTTTGCAATTGAAGGTAAGTCAGACTGATTTGTTGTTGAATTTGGTTTTTTGGAGTCAGATCAGGCATGCTGTAAAAATGCTGCCATAATGCTCTCATTTTTAAGGTCAGCAGTCCAACTTGCTTATTAGCTTCTTGGTATTTTTTTTCCAGCTCATTTTCTTTTTCGACGCCACTACGGTCCCTATTTCTTGATTTTGATGAGATTATAACCGGGATTTGCTGGGGTGGAGCTGGTATGTTTGATTTGACAGCCTTTGGATTTACAGCTTGAGTGGTGATAGCCGTAGTTGTTCTATTAAACTTTTTTAAATCAGCGTTTGTCACTAAGCGTACTTTTTTGCTCTTGAGATTTTCTCTTCGTTCTTTTTCTTTTTTTGCTAATTCTGCCAGGCTTTGTGAATGTACAAGGGTGGTGCTTAGTAATGGAAGGATTATTATTGCCAAGAGTTTCTTTATGTTAATGCTCATCTACCTTGCGAATATAGAGTATATAAGATTGAAGGATTTAGTCAACCCGGGAACTCCACGTTTGGTTTTGATAATTTTTATTTGTAAGTACAAACGGAGATGCTTTTTCCGTTAGATTTTAATTCTATGGCCCCATGAATATTGGTTTGATAGACAGCAGCCCCGATTTGAGCATATCTTTCCAGTATCTGAGCTGAAGGGAGATTGTATAGATTTTTTTCTCCTACTGATATGAGGATGATTTTTGGAGAGACTGCTTTGAGGAAAGCCGGAGAGCTGGAAGATAGGCTTCCGTGATGGGGGGATTTTAAAACCTGACTTTTCAGGTCTTCCCCTGAGGCGATTATCTTAGTTTCGGCCTCCAATTCAATATCTCCGGTGAGAAGAAAAGAAGTATTTTTGTAGGTAAGTTTAAGGACTAGAGATTGATTGTTATGCACAGAGGTAATGGCTTTTCTGCTTCTGTCGGGATGAAGTACTTTGATTTTAATTTTTCCCAAGGTGATTTTATCTCCTCGAAAGAGGGTTTTGTGAGAAAGGTTGGCCGGAAGGGCAGCTTTAAAAAGAGCATAGGCCTTGTTATCTTGCGGAATGCAGGCTTCCCAGAACTCTCCTATTTTAAAATTCTTTACCACGGATTTTAATCCGTTCATGTGGTCGGGATGAGCGTGAGATAGGACCAGATAATCTATTTTTTTTATTCCTTTATGCCAGAGGGCTGGGGAGACTACATTTTCACCTATGTCAAATGTGCCGGTTCGGGAACCGCCGCCATCGATCAGCATTTTTTTGCGGCCGGGGAATTCGACCAGGATGGAATCACCTTGACCTATGTCAAGAGCCGTGATTTTCAGGTCTCCGCAGGATGATGTGAAGGGATAGGAAATCATGATTAAAAAACAGATCAGGAAGAGAGCTGGAATAGTGATCTGAATTTTTTTATTCCTGAAAGGAATTAATAATAGAATAAGCAGGGAGTAATAGGAAATTATTGTAAATAAATGGGGGCCGGGGATTC
>CBFDDY010000133.1:0-6481 GCA_965603705.1 uncultured bacterium
TATAAATATATTATATCGATTCGGTCTGGATAATCAAGTCTAGAAAGGCCAGTTGGTAGTTAGCAAAATCATTTACTAAAGCGGAAAAAAATCACATCTCCGTCCTGGATGATATATTTTTTTCCTTCCAAGCGCACAACAGCACTTTCGCGGGCGGATTGAAAGGACTCATGTTCTAATAAACTATTCCAAGGTATGACTTCAGCCCGGATAAATCCTTGTTGGATATCAGAATGAATTTCTCCTGCAGCTTCTAATGCTGAAAAACCTTTTTTTATCGTCCAAGCCTTGACTTCATCTTTTCCCACAGTAAAAAATGTAATCACATCCAGAAAGTCATATGAAGCCTTCAAGAATCTAGGAGCACTGAGTTCTTTTAATCCATACTCAATAAGAAAGATCTGTTTTTCCTCATCCTCAAGTTCCAGTATTTCCATTTCCACCTTTCCGCAAAATCCAAGTAAAGGTGTATCCATATTTTCAATCTGAGATATATCATTTTCATCAACATTAATCATATGAAAAAGCGGCTTCTGACTTAAAAATGCGAAACTACGGCTAAACTTATCTTCAGCCGGACTTAAGTCTGCCTCCCTTATAGGACGGCCTTCTTCAAGCGAGGCTAAAAGGCGCTTCATTAAAGCCATCTCTTTTTCCCCTTCCGGATTTTTTTTTTGCTTGAGCTCTTTTTCCAACTTTTTCATTCTTGACTCTACAGACATAAGATCCGTCAGCAGCATCTCTTCTTCCATGGAGCGGATAGCATCCTTAGGGTCGATTTTATCTTTGGGATACGGAATCTTCACATCACGAAATCCACGCACTACATGGGCCAATCCGTCAGCTCTCCTCAAGTAGTCAAGATATGACTCGTTCTTCACGTTACCGAAAGAAACACCGGCTAAATCTGTATAATCTATTACTGCCGGCTTTTTCTTTTTATCAGGATAAAGACTACAGAGCTTTTCAAAGCGAGGGTCAGGCACCGGGCAAGTTCTGAGATTTGGCTCTTTTTTGCTGCTATCATAGCTTTTTACTTCGATCTTTGCCCCGGTCAGGAGGTTAAATAGGGTTGTTTTTCCGGTTTTAGGATAACCAAATAAGGTGAAGTTCATACTTTTATTTTAATATAAAAAACAAAAAATAGAAAATGGAAAGGTCGAGGCATGGATACTGGTAAGTCCCTACGAAAGACAGGTATTTTCCACGCTGGGGAAAATTCGCGTGTTTTCGTATCAACTAACCTGATTCTTGCTTCAGGCTCAAAAGCTTAGAAAAAATAGGAAAACTCCAGAGTCCCTTTGCTGGCTTTTACTGCTCTTCTTGCTTATAATAAGCGGTTATGTCGAAAAATTTCGAAGTCACTGCATATGCGGAAAACTCATCTGCTCGTACAGGTGTCATCCATACTGAACACGGTCCCATTAAAACTCCCGCCTTTGCCCCGGTAGGAAGCCAGGGCACAATTAAAGCCCTCCCCCACTCCCTGGTGGAACTTCTGGGTGCTCAGCTTATTTTGGTAAATGCTTATCATCTTTATTTAAGACCTGGACTGGAAACTTTCAAGAAGCTTAAAGGTATTCATTCCTTTATCTCCTGGCCAAAACCAATACTCTCAGACAGCGGTGGTTTCCAGATATACAGCCTTTCCTCTCTTGTCAAAGTTAAAAAAGATGGAGTCAGGTTTTCCTCTCATCTTGACGGAACCAAGATCTTTTTATCCCCTGAAGATGTAGTCGATATCCAACTCACATTGGGGACTGATATCATGATGCCCCTGGACTATTTCGTACCATACCCTTCTTCAAGGGAAAGACTGAAGGAGGCAGTAGGGCTTACATCCAGTTGGGCTAAGCGTTCACGTGAACATTTTCTTAAACAGGAATCCCCTAACCAGCTCTGGGGAATATGCCAGGGTGGGACTACATGGGATCTGAGAAAACAGAGTATCAAAGAGCTGATGAAAATAAATTTCGATGGTTATGCTCTGGGAGGCCTGGGCATCGGCGAATCAAAAGCCCAATTTATGAAAGTAGTGGAAAAATCATGTACTCTCCTGCCAAAAGAAAAACCCCGCTATCTTATGGGCATCGGCTATATTAAGGACATCCTGGAAGCTGTTAACAAGGGAGTCGACTTCTTTGACTGTGTCCTGCCTACCAGAAACGCACGCAATGGTACAATGTTTACCAGCCAGGGAAAGATCATCATTAAGAACAAAAAATACAAACATGACCCCCGGCCCTTAGATGAGCAGTGTTCATGTTATACATGCAAAAATTTTTCCCGGGCTTATTTACGCCATCTATATGAGAGAAATGAAATCAGCTCTGCTATATTAAATACCATTCATAACCTATATTTTTACCTTGACATCTTCAAAAAAATTAGGCAATCTATTCAACAAAATTCATATCAGGATTTAATGAGTAAAATTAAAAATGAGGATAAATAAATGTTATTAGCAAGCATCACCCCTATAATGGCCCAGAATCCAGCCGCCCCAGCCCAACCAGGCGGCAGTTTTCTTACTGCAATTATTCCTTTTGTTCTGGTCTTTGTTATTTTTTATCTGCTGATTATTATGCCCTCACGTAAAAAGCAGAAAAAACACCAGGAGATGGTAGAACAGCTTAAACCCGGTGACAAGATCATAACCACTGGCGGAATTCATGGCTCGGTCATGGGAGTACATTCCGATAAGATCGAGGTAAAAATCTCCTCCAATGTCAAAGTCGATGTTACCAAAAACGCCATCGCCGTAATAGTCGGCAAAAAAAAAGATGCTAAATAGATAGGCCTGGATCCATAAAAAATATCAAAAAAGGCTATAACCTAAAATGAAGAAAAAATTACGCTGGAAAGTTATATTAGTTGCAGCAGTCATCCTTTTAGCCGTCTTCCTTTTTTATCCGCCCGGGGAAAAAATCCATCTAGGTCTGGATTTAAAGGGAGGCATGCACCTGGTCCTTCAGGTTGTTACCGATGATGCTGTTAATAATGAGGCCGATCAAGAGATAATCCGCCTCCGGGAACAACTTTTAAAGGATAATATCGAGTTTCAAGCCATATCAAAATCAGAAACCAGAGTTGGCCAATTTACTATTCAGGAATTTAATTCGGAAAAAGAAGGACAGATTAGAGACATACTGGATGACAACTTCAAAAACTGGAACCCCAGTGTTAGAGAGACTTCTATTATAGTCACCATAAAGCCAGGAGTCGAAACCTATCTCAGAGACCAATCTGTTAAACAAGCTCAGCAGACTTTATCCAAGCGGGTGGATGAGCTGGGGCTAACTGAGCCTACCATCCAGAGACAGGGCCTTACTGGAGAGAGGATAATCGTCGAGCTGCCTGGGGTGGAAGACCCGGACAGGGTAATAGAGATCCTCAAAACCACCGCCCTCCTAGAGTTTAGACTGGTTAAGGGCGGGCCTGCAGAGACGATAGAGAAACTCCTCGAGGAACATGGGGGAGAAGTCCCCGGTAATATGGATGTAATGAAGGGAGACCCCACTCAAACACAAGGCGGTTATTACCTGGTCAGTAATGTTGCCGAAATTGTCGGGAAAGATCTGCGTAATGCCCGCAAATCAACGGATGAGTGGAACAAACCGGCTGTATCTTTTTCTTTACACCCGGACGCTGCAAAACGGTTTGCGAAAATGACCGGAGAAAACATCGGAGAACCACTCTGTATTATTCTGGACAAAGAGTTAATGGAAGTGGCCAATATCGGAGAAAGGATCCCACCCCCGGGAGATACAATCATTCACGGACGTTTCACAGAGCAAGCAGCCGAAGACCTTGCTTTGGTACTTAGGGCTGGAGCCCTGCCGGCCAGCATCAAAATCCTGGAAAACAGGACCATCGGACCTTCTCTGGGAGCAGATTCAATCCGCAGAGGCCTGACTTCCATAATTATCGCCCTTATCCTAATATTAGTCTTTATGGGATTTTATTATAAAGTAGCAGGATTCAATGCCATCGCAGCTCTTATTCTTAATATCCTAATCCTGATGGGAGCACTGGCATATTTTAAAGCCAGCCTTACATTACCAGGTATAGCCGGAATCATTTTAACAGTAGGTATGGCAGTAGATGCCAATGTCCTGGTCTTTGAACGCATCAGGGAAGAACTGGCACAGGGCAAGAGTGTGCTTAGTTCTATTTCCTCCGGATTCTCCCGCGCTTTCAGAACGATTTTGGATGCTAATGTAACTACGATCATTGCCGCTATTTTCCTGTTTCAGTTCGGAACCGGTCCTATCCGGGGATTTGCCATTACTTTAATTATAGGTATAACTGCCAGCATGTTTACCGCAGTATTTGTATCCCGGCTGATATTTGATTTAACTGTTTCAAAGAAAAACAAGAAGTTGAGTATATAAAATGCAGTTTTTAAAAAAGACTAATATCGACTTTATGAAATATAAATTCGTAGCCATTACCCTCTCCGGTATTCTTATTACAATCGGAATAATCAACATGACGGTAGGAAAAGGCATCAATTACGGAATAGATTTTGCTGGGGGCACAATGGTAAGGCTGATATTTGCTAATGAGGTCCCCATATCCGAGGTCAGAGGAGCTCTCAGAGAGGCCGGCATTGAGAATAATAAAATCCAAAAAATGGGAGACACAGGACGGGAATTTATCATCAGGACCATGCAGGATACAGAGCTAAGTGAACAGGGCATGGAATCCCATGAGATCATAGGAAGAATTGTAGTCGATTCACTCCGGGGGGAAGATGAAAAAAGAGCATTGGCAGAAGGGACTATCGATTTAAATAGCATAGCTCAAACCAACCTGGCTGTTCTTTTAGAAATCCCTTTTCCGGAAAAAGGAGCAGAGATAGCAGAAAAGATCACAAACTTCAGAAATAACCCCGATCAAATGGGGATAATTCGAGATTACTCTCAGCTTGAAACAATCGAAGGAATAAATATTGATGTCATAAATTACCTCAAAAATAATGCCTTTCTCAGCCGCTTATCTGTTTTAAGCAAAGAATCTGTCGGTCCCCAGGTCGGGGAAGACCTAAGAAAAAAAGCCACTCAGGCAACTATCTGGGCGCTTATCGGCATGCTCATATACATAGGGATCCGCTTCAAGTATGCTTATGGAGTAGCTGCTATCTTTACCCTGGCTCATGACGTGCTTGTAACCCTAGGCATCTTTTCATTGACAAACAGAGAGCTCAATCTCCCGGTAATTGCAGCGGTTATGACCCTTGTAGGATATTCCTTAAATGATACGATTGTTATCTTTGACCGGGTACGTGATAATCTTAAGATATTAAGAAAGAATAAGTTTGACAACCTGCTTAATATCAGCATCAATCAGACCCTAAGCAGAACAATAATCACCTCAGGCACTACGTTTCTAACAGTATTTACGCTGTTTCTTTTAGGGGGCGAAGTTATCAACGACTTTGCCTTCACTATGATGATAGGAGTTGTCATAGGAACCTATTCATCCATCTACCAATCCTGTTCGATCTTGCTCTTCTGGAAAAAGATTTTTAAACCAAAAAAAGGTATGGGAAAATGAATATTTTGACTTGTAAAAACCATTATTTTCCTTTATACTCTAATCTCAATTTAAAATTAAATAAAAAGAGGTAAATTAAAATGGCCGCACAAGAAAAGCAGATAACTCCTGAAAAAGAATCTGCGTTTTTTACAGACTCTTTTATTAGTGGCGAGAGGATAACAGCCCGGAAAGCAATAGCATTTCCTATCGCTTTTCTCCTTCACGCCAGTATAGTACTTGCTGCCGTTGTTATTCCCCTCTTAAATACTACGAATCTACCTGATGTCGAAGTCTACAGTGCATTCCTCGCTCCCCCACCACCTCCTCCACCACCTCCTCCACCACCCGCTAAAAAGAAAAGCAGATCAAAAAGCAGGCACCGGATCAAACCTGTTCAGGCCAAATCCAACATCCAACCAGGACAGTTAGTCGCTCCCGTCGATATACCCGATGAGATCGCAGAAGAAGAACTCATAGATATCGGGGTCGAGGGTGGAGTTGAAGGCGGAGTTGAAGGCGGAGTCGTAGGCGGCGTACTCGGCGGTGTCGTAGGCGGCGTACTCGGCGGTGTTGTTGGTGAAGTAGAAGCCCCCATAAGAGCTGTCGGAAGTATCAAACCCCCTCAACTTCTCACTCGCGTAGAACCCATTTACCCGGAGATCGCACGCCAGGCCAGAGTCGAAGGCGTTGTCATAATTGAAGCTATTACTGATAAATACGGCAGGGTGGCTAACATGAAAATCCTCAGATCCATCCCCCTGCTCGACCAGGCAGCAAGAGATGCGGTCGCTCAATGGGTCTATGAACCCATGGTTATAAACGGACGCCCCCGGGGCGTTATCTTTACGGTTACAGTAAGATTTAAACTTAAATAAGAAAAGCTATTAATGGCTTTCGATATTTAATAAGGAGGAACTTAAAATGCAATTTGGACTACTTG
>CBFDDY010000134.1:0-6481 GCA_965603705.1 uncultured bacterium
ACTTAGCTGCAGATATTAGAAATGTCTTTTTTCTGATCTTACCTATCTTTCTTTCTAAAAGTATATAAAGAAAAATAAAATTAACAATAGAAGATAGGGATAAGGCCAGGGCAATTCCCCCTACTTTTAACGATCCCATTAAAATCACAGACAAAATAATATAAATAACAGTAACAAAAAAGGCAGCCACAACCGGTGTTCTTGTATCTTTGAGAGAATAAAAAGCTGGAGCTAATATTCTTACTCCGGAAATAAAAGGAAGCCCAAACGCAAAAAACAAGAGACAGGAAGCAGTCATAGAAGTTGACTCAGCATTAAAAACGCCTCTTTGATAAAGGACTTGAACGATGGGGCGATTTAATATGAGCAATCCCATCATTGCCGGGAAAGTAATAAAAACGACCATTTTCATTGAAAATGCAAGGGTTTTCTTTATTCCGGGGATATCATTTTGGACAGCCAGCTCTGAAAGGGTCGGAAGCAAAGCAATAGAAAGAGCGATTGAAAAAAGGCCTAAAGTCAATTCCTGAACCCGGGAGGCATAGTACAAAGATGCTGCGCTTCCTTCTACCAGAGAAGTGGCAAGTTTTCTACTTATAGCCATATTTATTTGATATATTCCGGCACCAAAGATTCCCGGAATCATGAGCCTTGCAACTTTCCTAACTGCCGGATGGGTAAACGACAATAAAGGTTTAAATCGCATTCCCTTCCGCCAGACATAAGGTATCTGGAACGATAGTTGGAACACACCCCCTAAAACCACTCCAGCTGCAAAAACAAAAGCCGGCTCCTCAGCTTTGCCTGCAAAAAAAAGGGCCAAAGATATTATGGCAAGATTAAAGAGAACAGGTGTAAACGCAGGGACAAAAAATTTATGGAAACTATTCAAAATCGCCATGATCAAAGCAGCCAGGCTGACAAGAAAAACATAGGGAAACATGATCCTTGTAAGCAAAACAGTCAGCTCTATTTTCCCAGGGACATCGACAAAATTAGGGGCTATCAGCCTGACTAGGAGAGGAGAAAGGACTACTCCTAATACAGTCAACCCAGTCATAACAAGAGTTAGATCAAAGAAAAAAGCATTAGCAAAATCCCAGAGCTTTTTACGGGTTTTTTCCTCTTTCATCTGGCTAAAAACCGGAATAAAAGCTGCCGTCATCGCCCCCTCAGCAGTCAACCTGCGCAATAGATTGGGAATCAGAAAGGCAATAGTAAAGGCATCTCCACTTTTACCAGTCCCCAAGTAAAAAGCCTGCAGCATATCCCTTAGATAACCGAATATTCGGCTGAAAAGGGTAGGAATAGATACAGCAGCAGCTGATCTTAATAACTTTCGGTTTGTACTGCGCTGCTCCATTTCACCTTATTTTATATGTTATCAAACAAAAATTCTATCCTGAATTACTAAAAAAGGGGGAACTCCTGCGAAGTAAAGTTGACAATAAAGTCAATATATCCTATTATACTCATTCCATTCAGAATAGGAGAAACAAATGGCACAACATAAATCCGCAATCCGACAAGCACGAAGAAGTCTACGCAGAAAAGCCATAAATAGAAAAAACAAATCCATTCTTCGCACAGAGATAAAGAAACTAAGAGCTGCAATAGAAAAGAAAGACCTGAAAAAAGCTGAAGAGCAAATGCCTCAAACCTTTTCAATTATAGATAAATCCATAAAAAAAAGAACTATCCACAAAAACACCGGCAACCGCTATAAATCAAGACTGAGAAGGCAAGCTGAACTTATCAATCTTGCCGTTCCCAAGTAATATTCTGCTTTTTTCTCATAATACAATATTGAAAAAGAAACCCCTCTATCATAGCCTTAAAGGGAAGGCTGGTGGATTTTATTTTTAGATCTATATCCTGTATCTTCATAAGGATATTTTCCAGATTTTCATCAGAAATAGTTCCGGCAATAAAAAACAACTGTTTGAATTGACTGTCATACAGTCTCCCATAGTTTTCCTTTATCTGAGGTTTTATTTCCTTAAAAATGTCTTTTTTGCTCTTTTTGCCTTCCTTTAACCTAAGTTTGACCAGTAGAATATCCCGGAAAAACCTGGCGAGCAAATCAACGATCCTTATAGGATGAACTCCTTCTTTTTCAAGTAATTTTTCCACTACAATAAGACACTCCCTGTAATCACCCTTTTCCAGTTTATTCGTCAATTCCCATTCAACAAAAGATTTGACCCAACCCGTCACTTGGTCGACATCATCCAGCTCGACATGCTTTTTTATATCAATAAAAGTGATAACTTTTGTTATTTCATTATCGAGACGCCTGAGGTCATTGCCAGCCATTTCCATCAGCCGCCTTACTGCATCCTCGGCAATAGTCTTCGCCTCCCTCTTAAACCGAGATATGATCCACTCACTAAGTTTATAACCTTTTATAGGTTTCATTTCTTTTAAAACAACTGAAGAGGCAGGGAGAGAGGATAAAAATTTCACAAGAGGGGAATATTTATTTATTTTTCCCTGAAAAATAATCACAATTACAGTCGTTGGGGAGGGAGCTGAAAAATAATCTTTTAACAATTCCTCATCCTGGGAAGACAGGTCTTCATAAGAAGACGGCTGGTTCGTTTTCTTCCGCAGGGGACTCTCAACTACGATTATCCTGAACCCATCTGAAAAGAGGGACATAGTTCGGGCTGCATCTATAATATCTTTCCAGGGATGTGTCTTAAGATCGAACTTTTCAAAATGCAGGGCTCCTTCTTCAGAAAAACCAAAATCCGCAACCAAGTTATCAATAAAACTAGAAGCCGGAAAGGTTTCTTCCCCATAAAAAATATAGCCGGAAGCAATATTTTCAGGCGTTATTCTTTTTTCCCCCAAAAAAAGGGCCACTAACTTAAAATCCTTCCAAAATCGTAATCACTACACTCCTAGCAAACTTTTCAGCTATTTTATCAATAGCTTCTGATTGTACAGACTCAAAATCAGTACCCTCAGGCACTTCATATTCTTCCTGATAAACAAAATAGGGATTTGAAAATAAAACTTTTTTGTCAATCAAGTCTCTTAGAACGATCTTTGCTACTACGGTAATATTATAGCGATCAGCCGCTGCTTCCCCGGAAAAAGCGATCGGCCGGGCAGTAAATGAACTTATCTCTCCCATAAGAATTGCATCCGCAGTGTCTTTCTGGGAAGTAATCTCCACTTTTCCTCTGGCAACCAACTCATCAATCACACCCTGGGTCAGCTTTAAATCCAGCTGAAACCGGGTTGTCATATTTTTAAACATCGGGATATTTACTAACTTAATATGGGGGGGGAGGGAACTTCCTGTCCCCCTAAGATGATAGCTGCAGTTGAGGCAGAATAAACTAAGCACTATGAGTATTATATTCTTTTTCATCCCACCTGCACTATTCATAAAAAATGTCGATATGTATGATACATCTTTTCAAATCAACATTTTACCCTGATTTCTAAGATATAGCAATTGACCATTTTGTTTTTATTGATGAAATTCAGGTGTGGCTTGTGCTCGCTTCAGATTTTTAACGCCATTCTTCTTCGTTTTTCTCGGCGTCTGCGCAACTCCCCCCGTCCGTGGGTCAAACATGCTCAACGTCCGACTACGTCGGATTCCCTCGAAAAACTCATCAGAAGGCTAAATCTTCAATGTCGCTTCAGCCACATCAGAATTTCATAAGATTCAAGACTTTTAACATAAGGTTCCATTTTTTACAATACACGTTTAACGGTTACCATTTCCTGGTTTTCCTGTTCTTTCTGACTTTTCTGTTCTTTCTGCTTTTTAGCATCTACGGCAACCTCGACTCGTGAATAATCCAGGCTAAATATTAAACCACAATATTTATCAGTTTATTCTTGATATAAATAACTTTTTTCGGCTCTCTATTCTCCAGATACTTCTGTATCTGCCTTAAGTCTAAAGCCTTCTGTTTAATTTTTTCCTCTGGGAAATCTCTTTCCGCTTCGAATTTATCTCTCATTTTACCATTGACCTGGACTACAATAGTAACGGTCTCTTCTTTTGCCAGGTCATAATCAAAATCAGGCCACTGCTGTAAAACTAGTAACTTTTTCTGTCCAATCTTCTCCCACATCTCTTCACAGATATGAGGGGAAAAGGGGGATAACAATAAAATCAGACAGATCACAGCTTCCCTCAGCAGCATCCTGCCATCCTCACTAGACTTTAGATCCGGACAATCCTTTTTTATCTGGTTGAAATATTCCATTACAGAGCTGATTGCCGTATTAAAATGATACCTGTCTCCTATGTCCTCAGTAACCTTTTTAATGGTTTGATGCATCTTAATTCTTAAAGGTTCTATTTTATTATCTCCTGTGACTGTCCTGTTAGGAGTAACAGGGTTGGTTTCAAATAAGCCTATATTATCCTGGAAAAAAGCCCAAACCCTGTTTAAAAAACGGAAACTTCCTTCAATTCCCTTTTCATCCCAAGTAAATTCTTTTTCAGGTGGGGAAGCAAAGAGAATAAAAAGTCTGGTGGAATCCGCCCCAAATTTAGCGATCATATCATCCGGGTCCACAACATTCCCCTTGGACTTTGACATTTTTGCCCCATCTTTTGTTACCATTCCTTGGCTAAGATAAAACGGGAAAGGCTCGTCAATCTCTGTTAATCCTAAGTCCCGTAGAATTCTGCAAAAAAACCGAGCGTAAATCAGATGCATAACAGCATGTTCAACCCCGCCGATATATATGTTCACGGGCAGCCAGGAAGCAACTGATTCAGGATCAAAAGGAAGCTTATTCTCAACAGGAGAACAATAGCGGAAGTAATACCAGGATGAGTCAAAAAAAGTATCCATGGTATCAGTTTCTCTCCTTGCTTCCCCTCCGCATTGAGGGCACTCAGTTTTTACAAATTTTTCTACTTGGTCAAGAGGTGAACCTTCCCCTCTTTTAAATTCTACTTTATCAGGGAGATCTACAGGCAAATCCTTAAAAGGGACTCCAACTACCCCGCAGTTTTTACAGTACATCACAGGGATAGGGGTTCCCCAATATCTCTGTCTAGAGATTCCCCAGTCTCTTAACCGATAGAGTATAATTTCCCCGCCAAATCCTTTTTCCTTGGCATAAGAGGTCATCTTCTCTATTGCCTCTCTACAAGGCAATCCTGAAAAAGAACCAGAATTAACAACTACTCCATAGTCTTCAAAGAGATCCCGTGAATCATTCGGATTGCTCTCTTCCGGTACTATGACTTCCTTAATAGGTAGGGAATATTTTCTGGCAAATTCATAATCCCTCTGATCATGAGCGGGGACAGCCATTATAGCTCCGGTTCCATATTCCATTAGGACATAATTGGCGATCCAGATAGGTATTTTTTCCCCTGTAAATGGATTAACTGCTTTCCGTCCAGTATCAATTCCTTCCTTTTCTAAATCATCCGACTCCGTTCGCTGCTGAAGCTCAACAATAGTTCTATCCAGCCAGTCTTTTAAATTCTCTCTGTTCTCTGAGTTTTTTATCAATTCTTTCACCAAAGGATGTTCTGGTGATAGAACCATAAAAGTAGCCCCATAAATCGTATCAATCCTGGTCGTAAAGGCCTCAAGACAAAGAGAAGAATCCGCAACTTGAAATGTTAGCTGAGCTCCCTTACTCTTCCCTATCCAGTTCTTCTGCATAGTGAGTACATGCTCCGGCCATTTATCCAGCAGCTTTAATCCAGAGAGGAGTTCTTCAGCATAATCTGTGATCTTCAGAAACCATTGTTCCATATACTTCTTTTTCACTTCTGTATCACAACGCCAGCACTTTTCACTTACAACCTGTTCATTAGCAAGAACTGTCTGGCATTGGGGGCACCAGTTCACCTGGCTCTTTTTCCTAAAAGCCATGCCTTTTTCTAAAAGTTTAAGAAATATCCACTGGTTCCACCGGTAATATTCCGGAAGACAGGTAGTTACTTCCCGTGACCAATCATAACTGAGCCCTAAGCGCTTCAGCTGGACCTTCATATGAGAAATGTTATTCATTGTCCATTCCCGAGGGTGAACGTTTTTTTCAATAGCAGCATTTTCAGCCGGCATTCCGAATGCATCCCAACCTATAGGATGAAGCACATTAAATCCTTCCATTCTTTTAAACCGCGAAATGACATCAACGATCGAAAAGTTTCTCACATGTCCCATATGAATACGCCCAGAAGGATAAGGATACATTTCTAAGGAATAATACTTCGGCTTTTCTGAATCCTCATAAGCAACAAATGCTTTTTCCTTTTCCCAAACTTTTTGCCATTTTATTTCAATCTGTTGAAAATCATACTCTTCTGACATAATATTTTTCTTCCTCTAAAATTCAAAAATAAATATTAAAGTTATACCTGTTAAATGTCAACCATGCTTAGGAGCCAGCAGCTCCTCCATTTTTTCTATGCTTCTTAGCTTTAAGCAAGAATCAGGTTAGTTGATACGAAAACACGCGAATTTTCCCCAGCGAGGAA
>CBFDDY010000135.1:0-6463 GCA_965603705.1 uncultured bacterium
TAAGAAAACATGTCTATTTTTATGACAAATATGTGACCAATGAGGAGTTGTTTGGCTATCTTTCTGCCAGTGATATTTATATCACACCGTATCTGAATGAAGCTCAAATAACCAGCGGATCATTATCCTATGCAATTGGAGCGGGCGCGGCTGTCATCTCAACTCCATATTGGCATGCAAAAGAATTATTGTCAGATGGTCGGGGAAAAATATTTAATTTTAAGGATTTCGAGGCACTTTCTGATTTATTGATAAGACTCCTTGATAACCCAATAGAACTAAACAAGATCAGAAAAAAAGCCTATCAATATGGAAGGAAAACCATCTGGCCTGAGATTGGCGCTTTATATCTTAAACTTGTTGCCAAGGCCTTGAAATCATTTCTACCTCTAAAAACTAAGGAAGAATTGGTCATTAATCCTTTGGCTTTACCGGAATTTTGCTTAGAACATATCCAAAGATTAACTGACGATACTGGAATTATACAGCATTCAAAATATATTATTCCCAACTTTAAAGAAGGTTATTGCCTGGATGATAATGCTCGCGCCCTCTTAATGTCTCTTATGGTCTTTAAGCAGAGAAAGAGTAAAGAGTTGTTAAAGCTGATGTCCATTTATTTGAGTTTTATTAATTATATGCACAATGATAATGGCACTTTTAAGAATTGCTTAAGTTTCAAAAGGGATTTTATTGATGAAGTAGGTTCGGAAGATGCATTCGGTAGAACTATATGGGCCCTGGGATATCTGGTTAATTATCCGCCAAACAATCCATTTTTTGAGATTGCTCTAGAAATCTTAAAAAAATCTTTCCCAAATTTTAATAATTTAAAATTTATAAGGGGCATGGCTAACACCATCATAGGTATCTGCTATTTTTTAAAAGTTTTTCCTGATAATGAGGAAATAAAAAATATCCTGAAAGATATGACTTACAAGATAATGAGAAGTTATAAAAAACACAAAACAAAAAACTGGCATTGGTTTGAACCAATTTTAGCTTATGACAATGGTATAATTCCTCTCTCACTTTTGTATGCCTATGAAAGAATTGAAGATGAAAATATTTTAAAGGTTGCCTTAGAATCCATAAAATTTTTAGAAAAAATAACCTTAAAAAAGGGATACCTATCGCTGGTAGGCAGCGATAACTGGTATAAAAAAGATAGTGAATGTTCGCGGTTTGCTCAGCAACCTATTGACGCTGCCGCCATGGTTTTAATGTATTATCAGGCTTATTTGATCAGTACGGATAAAAGCTTCTTGGAAAAAATGTTTGTATCTTATAGGTGGTTTCTGGGGGAAAATGATTTAAATATGTCCTTGTTTGATTTTAAAACCTGTGGATGTTCTGATGGAATAGAAAGTCATGGCATCAGTGGAAATCAAGGGGCAGAAAGCATCATTGTATATAAGATTGCTCATATGACCGTCCTTTTGGCATACGAACAAGAGATAAAAAATATTAAGGAAGCATAAAATCAAAATCTATCAGTTGTAGGTTAATTTTTCAAAAATTTCATCCAGGCTAATACAAGCAAAACCCGAGGCATAATCAGACATTCCATAGGCAATAATTAGCTCATTGTTATGAATGATGGAACCACAAGAATAGACAACATTGGGCACATAACCCTCCCGTTCCTCTTCATTGGGAGTAAGGAGTGGCTCATTTAAGTGACCAATGACTTTAGAGGGATCATTTTTATCAAGAAGGATAGCCCCCAGACTATAACTTCTCATGGGACCGACACCGTGGGTAATGAGTAACCATCCCTTTTCGGTTTCCAGAGGTGAGCCGGAATTACCTATCTTTATGAATTCCCATGGTTGGGAAGGCTCTTGGATTATTTTTGCTTTTTCCCAGATATTTATATCATCTGAAAACATTATATAATTGTTGATACCATCTGATCGAGAAATTATGGCATATTTTCCATTAATCTTTTTAGGAAAAAGGGACATCCCCTTATTTTGAGCATATGCTCCATTAATAGGCATTACTTTAAAATGATAAAAATCGGTTGTTTTCATCAATTTTGGCAGGATAGCAAAACCATCATAAGCCGTGTAAGTGGCATAGTAGGTGACCTTACCGTCATCGTCAGTAAATTTTACAAATCTGGCATCTTCAATTCCATTCACTTCCGCATATGAAACAGGAAAGAGAACTCTTTCAGAAATTGCTGTATCCAAAGAAAATTTGACCTCATAATGAGATCTGGCCAACCACATGAGTGCATCTAGGACCTTCTTCTTACTGGGAGTAATCGTGACCTGTTTTAAGGTTTCATCTATACTGTGTTTTAATTCACCGTAGATAAAAGTTTCTCCCAATTTATCCATCGCTGTATTGACTACATCTTTTTGAATATGCATTTCCGAAAGTTTTTTCAAAAACATACTTTTTTTATATACATAACGTTTGATGGTCTCGGGAACATCCACCAATCTTCCTTCCTGTTGGAATTTCAAACTATTATCTTTATTAATGATCCCCTGGCGAAATACAATAGATGAAATATGTTTCTCACCAGTGGCGCGAAAACTTACAATTATTCTTTTCTGGCCTTCCTGTAAATTGCTTTGATCAGGGGCTTCAATAATGGATGGATTAAAAAAAGCAGTTGATTCAATGGCGAACTCCGTTGTGAAGTAAGAACCAATCAATAATTTTTTTTTCAAACTCAGGGGTTTTTTATTATTAATATTCCCTAAAATTTCTTTTAGAGAGTTAAAACTATTCTCAAATATTTTTGAAATGTTTCGATGTCTTTTAGAAAAATTGCTCAATATTTTATTAAGTATTCGACTTGCTTCCGCTTCATCAAATTGAGCTATGTCATTTACAATGATTTTTGCTCTATCCTCTTTTACTGGCAGATAGAATCGGGCAATAACTCTTTTTGGATTAGGGTAAAAATGAATTTTATTCCTCTTTACGGTTACAGCCATTTCAGGATTCTCCTTCTTTCTTTATGATCTCAATATTCTGACAAAAAAACTTCAAAAAATGCTGTTTAAAAATAAGCATTATATAATATCACACTCCTTATGTTAATCAAAAGGGGAAAATTTGAGCTCATTGTGTGTCTAGGGCTTAGATTTATTCTTGGCATATCCGATCTTGTACATGGCCGGGACAACAATAAGAGTCAGTACAGTGGCAAAAGAGAGTCCGAAAATGATCGTCCATGAAAGAGAATTCCAAAAAGCCACATTATCACCACCAAAGTAGATATTAGGGTTAAGTTCGGTAAATAGGGTTGAAAAGTTTATGTTCATGCCGATGGCAAGAGGCATAAGACCGAGAATTGTGGACAGGGCCGTTAGTAGAACCGGAGTGAGACGGGTAGCTCCTGCCTGGATGATCGCCTCTGTTTTATCACCACCCCGCGCAACGAGTTTATCCGTATAATCAATGATGATTATGCCGTTTTTAACTACTATTCCAGCTACCGCAATTATCCCCATGCCGGTCATCATGATCGAAATGTCAATCCCAAAAATAGAAAATCCCAGGAAGACGCCTGTAAAACTAAAGAATATCTGAGTGACTATGATCATGGGCTTGGACAAGGAATTAAATTGGGACACCAGAATTATAAAAATAAGGGCTACCGCGATAAAGAGAGCTTTGACCAGGTAATCCCTGACCTCGGCCTGCATATCCTGTTCCCCGGTAAAGCTGACTGCATAGCCCTCTTCGACTTCAAATTCCGGAAGGGCTTTTTTTATTTTGCCGATTATCTCATTGGCATTATAGCCGGAAAGCACATTAGATGAGAGAGTAATGACACGTTTATTATCAATCCGGGTAATACCGCCGTAACTGGAAATATCAGAAACATCGGCAACTGCTGATATTGGGATCTTGCTGGGACCGTTATTGTCCCGGCCGGGAACGGTTATAGTCTGGCTCAATAGGGTATCAAGGTCGTGGCGGAACTTCTCATCCAGCCTGAGCTGGATGGGATATTCTTCTTCCCCTTCTTTGAATTTTGAGATCTCTGTCCCATGTATTGCAGTTCGCAAAAGCATGCCGACCTGGGCCGTACTTATCCCAAGCCGGTTTGCTTTATCCCGGGCTATGTTGAGGAGGACCTCCGGTTTGCTGGTTTCCATGCTGGATTTTAGTTCTTCGATACCGGGTATATTTAAAGAAGTAATAAATTCATGCAACCGCCCTGAGGTCAAGATAATCTCCTCAATATCGTCCCCGCTGACCTCTATATTTATTGGTTTCCCTGATGGCGGGCCCATTGCCTCGCTGTTGATGCGGATCTCTGCACCCGGGATTCCGGTAATTTCAGCCCGCAGATCCTTCAGGTACTCACGCGTTGATCTCTCTCCGGTCCTGAATTTATATTCCACAAATGAGATGGTAATTTTAGCCAGTTTATCCTGAGTAGAACGCTCGAACATTTCGCTTCCGGCATTGGACGCCACATTAGTTACAACCGATTCCACATCGGGATTATTTCTGCCGATGACCCTGTAAACCTTATCTTCTACTTGTTCGGCAATGTTATTGGTCACATTTATATGCGTTCCTTCCGGCATAGCTATGTATACGTAAAGATTATTGGGATCGCCTTCAGGAAAAAAGATAACTCTGGGGGTTCTGAGGCCCAGCAACACAAAAGAAAACAACATCAGCAGCACGATCGATCCCAGCACAGCATACGGCCTTTTTCCTTGGAGAAGAAATGTCAAAACTTTTTTGTAGCCCTTTTTAAAAGCAGGTAAAGTCCGGCTCTGGAATTTATCGATCAGAAAACGCAGTACGAATTTCCCTATAAGATATAAGGCCAGTCCAAAGGCAACAAGATTGCCCGGCAGCATTAAGCCTGAGGCGTAAAAAACAACAGCCAGGACAAGACAAACCAGCAGAAGTGTGATCTTTTTAGGGGTGAATCCAGCTCTGAGGCTGGTCCTTTTTTCCGGGTCCCGGTATTTCATGAAAGATACGGCAAAAACCGGGTTCATAACATAGGCCACAAGCATTGAGGCAGCTAGAGTGACAATAATAGTCACAGGCAGAAAAGATATAAATTTTCCCGCAATCCCAGGCATAAACATAAGCGGGAAAAAAGGAGCCATAGTAGTCAGGGTCCCGGTAAACACGGGCAGGGCCACTTCCTTCCCAGCCCGTTTGGTCGCCTGCAGAATCGGCAGATCAGCGGTAGTTGTAAAATGCCGGTAGATATTCTCCACGACAACTATGGAATTATCCACTACGATTCCCAGCACCATGATAAACGACATCAGCACAACCATGTTCAGAGTGAATCCGACTATCGGAATAAAGATAAAAGCTATGACCATAGACATAGGGATGGCCACCCCCACAAACAGGGCATTTGTCTCTCCCATAAAAAACATAAGGATAAAGACCACCACAATAAAGCCGAGGATAATCGTGTTAAATAGATCACTGATACTGTTTTTGGTCTGGGTACTGCTGTCGCCTGAAAGGATTAAGACCAGGTTTTCCGGGGCAGTCTTTTTAACATCTTCCACAATGGCCTTTATCTTGTCGATTGCATATATCAAGTTCTTTCCGCTTTTTTTAATTACATTAAGGGTTACAACATCTTTGGAATTAAGGCGGGCATAGCTTTCTCTATCTTTATAGCCGTCCTTGACTTCGGCAATATCTTTTAAATAGATCCCTTCCTGGAGATGAATGTTTGCAATCTGATCGGTCTTCTTAAACTCACCTATTACCCGCAGATTCCTCTTCATCCCGTCTGTGTCTATCTGGCCGCCGGAGAGGGTCAAGTTTTCTGAAGCTACCGCATTTCTAATGGAATTAAAGGAAAGGCCGGCAGCCTGCATTTTGTAAAGATCCACATTGATCTGGATCTCCCGATCCAGAGCTCCTACTATCGGGGCGCTGCTTATCTCTTCCAGCGCCTCGATCTCTTCCTGCAGGTCCTCTGCCAGCTCCCTGAGCTTGACAAGCCCCAGATCGCCTGACAAGTTGATAAAAAGGATAGGGATCTCTGACAAGTCAATACGTGAGACATCCGGATCTCTGAAAAGATCGGACGGAAGTTCCGAACGGGCTTCATCCACAGCCTGCTTCACATCCAGGTAAGCCTGAGTTTCATCTGCAGTCATCTCAAACTCAATGAATATAGAGGAGAAATCCTGGATGGAATTACTGCTGATATGCTTGACTCCGTTTATTCCTTTCAGCTGTTTTTCAATAGGGCGGGTTATCAGGTTTTCTACATCTGCGGGAGATGTTCCGGGATGCAGGGTTCCGATCATAAAATAGGGAAATACGATCTCCGGCATTTTTTCTTTGGGAGTTGTGTTGTACTGCATGAAGCCAAAGATAATTAAAATAACAGTAAAGATATATACAGTGGTCTTATTATCGACTGCTATATTAGTGAGCTTGAATTCTTTCATAGTTAGCCTTCCTGCCGGTTTTAGTCCGTGATATTTAT
>CBFDDY010000136.1:0-6435 GCA_965603705.1 uncultured bacterium
ATAAATTAATAATAGAAACATCGCCATTTTTTTATGAATAGGTCAGGCTAAATAATTCATAAATCGCGGAGGTATTGATGCAAAAAAATAATACTCAATATTTAAAATTTTCAGTTCTACTGCTTTTATTTGCTTTAATGATAACATCTCCCCTTCCGGCCCAGAACCGAATCACAAGCCCCAAAGAACATTTCGGACACAACATCGGTGATGACTATTTTCTGGCCACTTATACTCAGATGACAGAGTACTGGAAAAAACTCGCTTCAGAATCCGACCGGATGATCCTTGAAGATATTGGCCTAACTGAAGAAGGCCGGACCATGATCATGGCTATTATTACTGCACCTGACAATCATAAAAACCTTGACCGTTATCAGGAGATATCAAAAAAAATGGCTCTGGCAAAAGGACTCAAAGATAGCGAGGCCCGAACATTAGCCGTAGAAGGCAAAGCTGTAGTCTGGATCGATGGCGGCCTACATGCTACCGAAGTTGTAGGCGCCCAGCAGGAGATCGAACTAGTCTATCAGATGGTCAGCCGCATGGACAGCGAAACCCTGCGCATCCTTGACAACGTCATCCTTCTGGCAACAATCACCAATCCGGACGGCATGGACCTTGTCAGTAAATGGTATATGCGGGAATCCGACCCGACTAAACGCTCTTATAGGGGACTTCCCCGCTTGTATCAAAAATACGTCGGGCACGACAATAACCGCGACTTCTATATGGTGACCCAAAAAGAATCTGAAGCTGTCTGCCGGATCCTCTACGAGCAATGGTTTCCCCAGATCATATACAACCACCATCAGAGCGGCCCCTCAGGATGTGTCCTTTTTGCGCCGCCTTTCCGGGAACCACACAGCTATAATTTCGACCCTCTCCTAATTCTGGGAGTCACAACTGTAGGGAATGCAATGCACAGCCGCTTTGCTGCAGAGGGCAAGCCCGGTGCTGCTATGCGGGATATCGCCGGTTACCAGACCTGGTGGAATGGCTGTCTGCGCTGTACTCCCTATTTCCACAACATGATCGGCATCCTTACAGAGATGATCGGCAATCCCACCCCCATGGAAATCCCCTTCATCCCAGACAGACATTTACCAAGTGGAGATTACCCATTTCCTATCGCTCCCCAAAAATGGCACTTCCGCCAATCCATAGAATACTCTATGACAGCAGACCGGGCCATTCTTGATCTGGCTGCCAAGTTAAGAGAAAACTTCCTTTTCAATATTTATCGCATGGGGAAAAATTCAATCGAGTCCGGAAACAGCGATCACTGGACTATAGACCCAAGCCGCATCAAAGCAGTCGAGGAAGCCATAAAAAAAGATAAACCCAAAATGACAGGTTCTAGCCGTTCCCGGGGATATCCTCCCGAATACTATCATAACGTCCTCCATAATCCGGAAGCCCGGGACCCCAGGGGATATATCCTGCCATCTGACCAGGATGATTTCCTGACTGCAGGAAAATTCGTAAACACTTTAATCAAGAACGGAATTACAGTATTACAAGCAACCGATTCTTTTAAAACCGGAGATACAACCTACCCGCAGGGCTCTTACATAATTAAAACCGCCCAGGCTTTCCGACCCCACA
Organism: uncultured bacterium; assembly: GCA_965603705.1. Classification (GTDB taxonomy): domain Bacteria; phylum Acidobacteriota; class Aminicenantia; order Aminicenantales; family Aminicenantaceae; genus JAUVXM01. The sequence continues at coordinate 1,609 of CBFDDY010000136.1, forward strand.
TCCTGGATATGTTGGAACCTCAATATTACCCGAATAAAGCATCCTCAGCCGGGGTAACTCCCAGGCCTCCCTATGACAGCGCCGGCTATACCCTGGCCTTTCAGATGGGAGTAGAATTTGACCGGATCCTGGAGGAATTCGACGGGCCTTTTAAAAAAATCGAAGGGCTTCTCCAACCTTCTCCAGGAAGGATATACGGCAGAGGAAAAACCGGCTTTGTGCTGTCCCATAAAACAAATGACTCCTTTACTGCTATAAACCATTTGCTTAAAAGCGGAGAAAAAGTGTTCTGGCTTCAGAATCCCCTTAAAATAAACAACCGGTTATTTTCCGCAGGCGCCATATATATCCCGGCTGCTTCCTCTACAGCAGCAAAGGTCAGTGAACTGGCAACTGAACTCGGTTTGAATTTTTTTGCCATGGATCAAAATCCAAGCGGTGCTGCTTTAGCTTTAAAGCCGACCCGAATCGGATTGTGGGACAACTACGGCGGCTCGATGTCCTCAGGCTGGGTACGCTGGATCCTGGAAAAATTCGACTTCAACTTCGAAGTAGTCTTCCCTCAGACACTCGATGCCGGTAACCTTAAAGAAAAATTCGATGTCCTCATCTTTGTAGGCGGTGCCATTCCCTCAAAAAGAGGGTCTCCCTCCCAGCGCTACGGGAGAAGCTCCAGCCCTGATCCTGAAACCATACCGGCTGAATTCAGGCAAATGCTGGGTTCTGTCACAGCAGAAAAGACAATCCCCCAGCTAGACAAATTCCTCAAGCAAGGAGGCACTGTCCTTACTCTCGGAAGTTCCAATAATCTCGCATCCCTTCTCGAACTCCCGCTCGTTGACCCTCTTACCGAAAAAAATACTGACGGAAAATCAATTCCCCTGCCGTCAGATAAATTTCTCATTCCCGGTTCAATACTTCAGGTACGCGTTAATAATACCCATCCCCTGGCCTACGGCATGCCGGAAAAAGTGGATGTCTATTTTAACAGGAGCCCTGTGTTTGACCTGCTGCCGGAAGCATCATTTGAAAAAATCAGCCCGGTCGCCTGGTTTGATACCGACACCCCCCTGCGCAGCGGTTTAGGTAGAGGGCAGCACTATCTCAAAGGGACTGCCGCAATCATTGCGGCTGAAGTAGGGAAAGGCAAGCTCTTTTTACTAGGCCCGGAGATCACTTTCCGCGCCCAGCCGCACGGAAATTTTAAGTTTCTGTTCAATGGGATATATTATGGAGGAGCAAGATCAACAGAATTTTAAAAGGGTGGTTTAAACAGCAGCTTTATACCCAGATATTTGTCTGCATCCTGATCGGGATCGCGCTTGGTTATATTCTGGGCCCAAAAGTATCAGTCATCAAACCTATAGGCGATATATTCATCCGCCTGCTTATGATGCTGATAGTTCCTCTTACATTTTTTACCCTTATCAGCGGGATAACCAAGCTGGAAGACCTGCGTTCTTTTCGCTCCCTGGGGGGGATGATCCTTCTATATTATGCCGCTTCCTCTTTTTTTGCATGCGCCCTGGGTATGGTAACTGCGCTTGTGATCCAGCCTGGGAAAAAGGCCATCGGACTTCTGGATGCGGGGAAAAAAATCGAAGCATCAAATTTTAACTTTGTCGACAATCTAGTCTCCTGGTTTCCTAAGAATCCCATAGAAGCAATGTCTCAGGGCAATATGCTGCAGATAATAATCTTCTCGATCATCGTAGGAGTGGGTCTGCTGGCTCTTGGGAAAAAAGGCCAGAGCCTCATTAAGCTCATCAATGACGGCGCTGACCTTATGATCGTTATCACAGAATTCGTCATGAAGACCGCCCCTTACGGGATCTTGGCCCTGGTGGCCAATATGGTCGCCTCTATGGGCGGGAAAATGCTGGCAGAAGTCGGACGTTTTATTGCCGCAGATTATATCGCTTTAGGTATACTGCTTGTTTTTTTATATCCCTTCCTGCTCAAATTGTTAGGAAAACTCAACCCGAACCGCTTCTACCGCAATATCGCACCGGCCATGCTGGTAGCGGGAAGCACTACTTCCAGCGGAGCCACCCTGCCAGTATCCATGGCAGTTGCTGAGGGCAACCTGGGAGTGTCGGAGAAAGTATGGGGATTCGCACTCCCCCTGGGAGCGACTGTCAACATGAACGGCATGGCAGCCGCTATAGGCGTTATCGCCGTATTCGCCTCCAATCTCTATGGGGTGACCATCACGCCGGCTTTGATGCTGCAGTTTATGTTCCTCGGCCTGGCACTGTCTATCGGCACAGCTGGTGTCAAAGGTGCCGGGATCGTAATCTCCGGCATATTACTTCAATCTTTGAATATGCCCTTGACGCTTATCCCTATTCTTGCCTCCCTCTGGCCAGTGCTTGATATCGGACACACCACCTGCAATGTTACAGGGGATTTGGTCGGCACGGCAATAGTCGGCTCCCGTATGAAACTAATCGATAAAAAAATATTTGATAATAAGAAACTTGTATCTTCTATTAAAAAAAAATAGATTATTCATAAAAAATGTGGATTATAAATTGAAATTACATCAAAAACAGAGGGAGGTCATCATTATGACATTATCACCTAAAATAAAATTATTCAGCAAAATATCTCTTCTGCTGTTTATTCTGGTTATCTGTACAACCACAATTCCAGCAGAGCAGGAAAACCAGTTTAAGGAAGCTTACCTTAAACCGCCTGCATCCGTGCAGGATTTACTCACCCGGGACAGGCATTACGATATTTTAAACAACCTAAGCCCTGATGGAACTCATTTTTTAATCCCCATAAGTTCCCAATTTTCCTCACTCAAACTTATGACCCAAAAAACCTACAGATTGGGCATGCTGGAGATCTGCCCGGATGTAAACCGGGAATGGCGGCTTTCAACCTATGGCACAAAAAAACTTAAGATCTATTCTTTAAGCCAAAAGAAAAATTGGCATATCAGGCTTCCTGAAAATATCTTTGTAAGTGACATGACTTGGTCTCAGGATGGAAAAAAGATCGCCTTTCTGGCCCATTTTCCCAAGGGAAGCCAGGTTTGGACTGCAGATGTCCAAAGCGGTAAAGCTAAAGCCATGCATAAAGCCTTTGTGATGGCCACCTTGACAGGCCGCCGCAGCTGGGGGAGATCCTCTTCGGCTTCCCAAATGCTGCAGTGGACACCCCAAGGGACAGTTATAACCCTTCTTGTTCCGGACAACAGAGGCCCGGAACCAAAAAAGAGCCCTATTCCGGACTCTCCCATCATCCGCCGCACACGCAAGAAAGATTCCCCGACATCTACTTACCCTTTTCTCATGAGGACATCTCATGACAAAAAGCTTTTTAAATATTATACATACGCCCAGCTGGCAGAGTTTGCTCCAGGAAAATCTCCCCGGAAAATTGGCGAACCAGCCATGTATATGAGTATCTCCTTAAGCCCGGACGGAAAATATATTCTTGCAGAAAAGATTGTTGAGCCGTTTTCCTATATCGTAAGTTACAGCAGCTTTCCCCGCGAACTTCAGGTAATGGATCTGAGCGGAAACATCCTGTCAACTGTCAGGAAAACCCCGCTTCGGGAAGCAGAGGCAGGGAATGGAAGAGACAGGTCTCAAGCTGATCTTCCCCGGAATGTCGCCTGGAGACCTGACGGGAAAGGTCTGTCATTCCTCTGGAAAGAACAAAAAGAAAAAAACAAGGAAGCTGAGGAGGAAGAAGAAGAAGAAAAAAGCAATAACAATGAAAGAAAAGACAGGTTGATGCTGCTGGTTCCACCCTTTTCTATAGATGAAACTACCACCCTTATCACCAGTAAAAAAAGCCTCAGCAGCATCTCATATGCCCCTAACGGCGGCTATGTTTTTGCCAAGCTCAGCGGAAGAGGCGAGAACGGGAAGACCGGGATTGATCTGGCCGCTTTTGACCTTAGTCAAACTCCTCCCATAAAAACCATCCTGCTTAAAGATATGGAAACCAAAGACCCGCTTAAATTTCCCGGAGATATCATAACTCAATCCACAGGCAATGGAGTCGATTTCACTCTCCTTTCCATAGACGGAAAATCAATATATCTCAAAGGCCAGGGTTATAAAGAAAATTTCAAGCCTCAGCCTTTTATCGACAGAATAGAGATCTCTACCGGTAAAAAAGAAAGGACCTTTGAGGGCGCAAATGATTTCTACGAACGTCCGCTGGTCCCGCTTGATAATGATTTAAACCGTATTATCATCAGCCGGGAATCCAAAACTTCTTTTCCCAACAGCTATTTATGGGAAAAAGATGGAACAGGAGAGAAGCTAACAAATAATGAGACCCCTTACCCAGAATTAAAGGCCAGTAAAAGAATCAATTTTGCGTTTACCCGCAGGGATGGCCTTGAGATCCAGGGCCGCATCTCACTTCCCCCGGATTATCAGAAGGGAATCCGGGTTCCGGCTGTCTTCTGGACCTATCCAAGCGAATATCAATCATTCAAAGAATACAAGCTTTCTACCATACGAGGAGACAATCACAATGCTTTCCAGCACTTTAGCACCCGGAATGCATCGGATATCTGGCTGACACAAGGATATGCAGTAGTTGTGCCGGATATTCCTATAATCGGAAAGGGGAACACCTACAACAACAATTTCATCGCTCACTTGGTTGACTCTATGTATGCCGCCATCCGCAAAATCGATAATCTCGGCAATGTTGATGTCGATCGCCTCGGCCATGGCGGCCACAGTTACGGGGCCTTTTCCACTGCGAATATTCTGGCCCACTCCCCCTTCTTTAAAGCCGGAATTGCCGGTGACGGAGCATACAACCGGACTCTTACTCCTATGACTTTTCAGC
>CBFDDY010000137.1:0-6408 GCA_965603705.1 uncultured bacterium
TGCCCATCATCCTACTGAGATCATTACTACTCTGGATGCCGCTAAAAGGGGCTGGATGCGCCGCATCCTGGCAGTTTTTCAGCCCCACCGTTATACCCGGCTTGCCGCCCTTATGAAAGATTTTGCTACTTCCTTTAATCAAGCAGATGTGCTGATCATCACCGACATCTACGCAGCAGGCGAAAATCCTATTGAAGGGATAACCGGAGAGGCTCTTTTTAAGGAAATCCAGCAGTTTGGGCATAAGTGTGTATATTTTGAACCGGATCTAAAGAAAATACCGGCACTGGTTGCAAAACTGACGCTGCCACAGGACATGATATTCGTCCTCGGTGCCGGAAGCATTAATAAATCAATACCAAAAATACTAAAGGAACTGAAAGGATAAAAGGAAAATATATTATGGCGGTTAATCTTAATCCGGTTTTCAAATACCAGCCAGAGCACTTTCCTACCAAATCCCTGCATTTTAGACGAAAAGACAAAAAGACTAAAGCAAAAAAGATCAAAAGGAAAATAGAATTGGGATACAAAAATATTATTATTAGTTTCCTTTTTATATCTACCCTGTTTGTCGCGTTTCAACAGATCTATCTATTCCTGATCTCCTGGGAAAAGCTCTCTATCGACCGGATTGTAGTCAACTGCAGCAATCCCCAGATCCAGGCAGACAGTCAGCAATTTCTGAAAGGAAAAATCCTGGGAAATATTTTTTTACTCAATATCAACCGCTTACGCCAATCTCTGGAAAGCCACCGCCGGATCAAGGAAGTCCGGATCAGAAGGATCTTCCCGGCAACCTTAAAAATTAAAATAGAAGAAAGAATCCCGGCTGCTATAATAAAAAAACAATCAGCATTTCTGGTCGACCGGCAGGGAGTTCAGCTCGACCCTGTGGTTTTAACTGCAAATAGCAGCATCCCCTTATTCATCGATGATGGAAATTTTCAATTACATGCCCAGGAAAAACAGGATCTAGCCTGGAAATGTATGGAAAGCCTGACTCCCGCCCAAAAAGACAAAATCGATATCATAGATCTTTCTGATTACAATAACGTTAAAGTTAAATTAAAAAACTCCCTTGCCTGGCTTAAACTCGGGGAAAATCGATTTTCAGAAAAAATCCAGACATACCAGACCGAGTATTCCTATCTTGAACCATACGAACCCCTGGAATATGTCGACCTGCGTATACCCGGGCGTCTAATTATCAAACCAAGTCCCCGAAAGGAGGCAAAATAATGCCTAAAAATGGCTATATAGTCGGATTTGACATTGGCACAAAAAAGGTAACCGCCATTATTAGTGAAATCACAGAAAACAATAAGATTGAGATTATTGGGATCGGCTCATCCGAGTCCAGAGGCCTGAGAAAGGGCGTAGTGGTAAATCTTGACGCAACCGTTAACGCCATAAGCAAAGCACAGGAAGAAGCAGAACTTATGGCTGGGGTAGAGATCGACTCCGGTTTTATCGGGATTTCCGGTGCTCACATTAAAAGCTTTAACAGCCGCGGAGTGATCGCTGTATCCAGTAAAAATCGGGAGATCAGCAGAGAAGACATAAAACGGGTGATCGATCAATCCAAAGCAGTCTCCATCCCTCCTGACAGAGAGATCATCCACATTATCCCCCAAGAATTTGTGGTAGATGAACAGGACGGGATCAAAGATCCGCTCGGAATGAGCGGGATCAAACTGGAAGTCAATGTCCACATCGTAACCGGTGCGATCACATCGGTCCAAAATTTAAAAACCTGCACAACCCGGGCCGGAGTAGAGATCGAACAGATAGTGCTCAATCAGATCGCAACCAGCGCTTCTGTCTTAACTCACGATGAAAAGGAACTGGGAGTAGGCCTTATTGACATTGGGGCTGGAACTACAGAAATCGCCATATTCGAGCGCGGCAGCCTTTGGTACACCTCAATTATTCCAATAGGAGGTGACAACTTCACCAATGATATTGCCGTAGGTCTGCGCACCCCAATTCCGGATGCAGAAAAGATAAAGAAAAAATTCGGATGTGTATCAGGCCCCCTTGTCGACGATCAGGAAACAATTGAAGTCGCTTCCGTAGGGAGAGGGAAAAAGCCCCGCATCCTTTCCCGCCAGTTACTGGCAGATATTATCCAACCACGGGCAGAAGAGATCTTCAGGCTTGTTGACAATGATATAAAAAGAATGGGATACGAAAAATCCCTGAATTCCGGAGTTGTTCTGACCGGGGGAACTGCGTTACTTGAAGGGCTGGAAGAAGTAGCAGAAAATGTTTTTGATCTTCCCGTCAGACGGGGAGACCCCGGAGGGATCGGCGGATTGGTAGACCGGGTCAGCACTCCGGATTATGCCAGCGCCGTCGGCCTGGTTCTCTACGGACATAAACAATGGAAACAAAGAGGATTATCTAAAGAAAATAAAAAAGGCTTTTTGGCCAAATTAAAAGATTGGCTGAAAGAAGCCTAAGGAGGAAATTATGAGTGAGAAAAATCGAAGTAGTCTCAAATTTCACTTGGTCGAAGAAAGACATGGAGCAAAAATCAAGGTTATCGGCCTCGGCGGAGGCGGAGGAAATGCGGTCAATCGGATGATAGACGCCCGTATTGCGGGAGTAGATTTCATTGCTGTTAATACCGACTTACAAGCACTTAATAACAATAAAGCCGGTACTAAGCTCCAGATAGGCAATCAATTGACCAAAGGTCTTGGCTCAGGAGGAAGGCCGGCTATCGGCAAAGATGCGGCTATGGAGGACACTGAAAAACTTATCGAGTTCCTTGAAGGAGCGGATATGGTTTTTCTGACAGCCGGATTGGGAGGCGGTACCGGAACCGGGGCTACCCCTGTCATTGCAAATTTAGCCTCAGAAATGGATGTCCTGGCTATCGCAATTGTCACACTTCCTTTCGATTTTGAAGGCAAAATACGTATGAAACAGGCTCAGGAAGGCCTGGACGAATTAAAATCTTCTGTAGATACGGTTATAGCCATTCCAAACGAAAGACTGCTTGAGACCGTCAACCTGGACACATCCATTCAAAATGCTTTTAAAATGGCAGACGACATACTCCGGCAAGCTGTTCAGGGAATATCAGATCTTATCACCAGACCAGGTCTTATCAACCTGGACTTTGCAGACGTTAAGTCCATCATGAAAGGCATGGGTATGGCATTCATGGGAACCGGCCTGGCTTCAGGAGAAAGCAGAGCGCTTGATGCTGCCCAAAAAGCAATATCCAGTCCCCTGCTGGTCGACACATCCATTGCAGGTGCTCATGGAGTACTCATCAACATCACAGGCAGCAAGGATATAAGGCTGCATGAAGTCTCAAAAGCCTCAGAGCTGATCTACAGCCAGGCTCACCCGGAAGCTAATATCATTTTTGGTACAGTTATTGATGAATCTTTAAAAGAAAAAGTCAAAGTCACAGTCATCGCCACCGGATTTGACCAAGATGAACAGCCGTATGAGACCATCACACCCCAGGATATGATCTCCCATCCCCAGAAAAAAACTCCACCCCCTTTCCGGGTCCCTCAAAAAACACCACCTTATGTTTTCGAACCCAAAGGAACTGAACCTATGTGGGAAAAAACAGAACGTCCGTCTTGGGAAAAAGAGTGGGATTCATATGAAACACCCTCATTTATTAGAAAAAACAAGAACGCTTCAATGAGGAAGACCCCACGTGAATTCAGCTGACCTTATAATCACAGGCTGCAGCCAGCTGATAACCTGCTGCGGGAGTGCGCCAAAAAGAAAAAAAGCTCTCCGCGATGTGGGTATTATCGAGCAAGGGTGTATTGCCTCTTTGCAGGGAAAAATTGTATTTACCGGAACAGAAAAAGAGCTCTGGCGTAATATCAGCCCAGACCCTGATACAGTCACGATAAATGCCGCCGGGTTGACCGCTCTCCCCGGTTTTGTCGACCCCCATAACCACCTTCCTTTCGCCGGCAGCCGGGAAGAGGAGTTTAAGCTCCGCATTCAAGGCGCTTCCTACCTTGAACTGGCAGCCAAAGGGATGGGCATTCAGACTACTGTAAATGCGACCCGTAAAGCTACAAAGAAAGAGCTGGTTTCTATTTGCCTGAAACGCCTTGACAGTATGCTCTGCTGCGGCACTACTACAACTGAGGCCAAAAGCGGTTACGGATTAAACCTTGATGATGAGATCAAGCAGCTCGAAGCCATTAAAGAAACAAACAAAATCCATCCCATTGACATCGTACCTACATTCCTGGGCGCGCATGAAGTGCCGAAAGAATATAAGGCCAAAAAAAATGAATATATCGACCTTCTCACTCATAAAATCCTCCCTGAGGTCGTAAAGAGAGAATTGGCCGAATTTTTCGATATCTTCTGCGAGGAAGGAGTGTATTCGATAGCAGAATCAAGAGAAATGATAAAGGCGGCAAAAAAAGCAGGGCTGAAAATAAAAATACATGCTGATGAGTTTGTCCCTTTAGGCGGAGCCCAGCTCGCCGTTGAACAGGAAGCTGTATCCGCCGAGCATTTGATCGCAATCACCGCAGAAGGAATCAAACGGATGGCGGAAAGTCCCACAACCGCCATTCTTCTTCCCGGTGTCCCATTTTTTCTCATGCAAAACACGACGGCTCCGGCGCGAAAATTAATCGATGCCGGGGCCGCCGTGGCCCTTGCCACAGATTTTAACCCGGGAAGCTCAATGACAGAATCTCAGCTATGTATAATGAGGTTAGGCGTTTTTTTAATGAATATGACGATCGAAGAAGCTATCAATGCAGTCACCATAAATGCCGCCTACGGCATAAATAGGCACAATGAGGTGGGGAGCCTTGAAATTGGGAAAAAAATGGACCTTATTCTATGTGATGTGCCGAATTACCCTTCCCTTGTCTATCACTTCGGAGTCAATCCCATCAAACATGTAATAAAAAATGGTAAGGTAGTGGTCAGGGACGGGAAGCTTATCTGAAGGGATCATTACCCAGTCAATAATCGACCCTCTCATCTGTCCAAGATTATGTTCTTCCTAGGTATTATTGTTAATCTAGTTGCTTATTTTTTCTGGTTTTATTATTTTCTGGAAATTATTTTATTTACCCTATCTAAAACTCTCTCTACAAAATCTATATACTCAGTACATTCTTTTTGTGTAATCTCTATACCTCCATCATAAAATCCCACATTCCTCTTTGATCTCATAAGATTACCCATACTCTCTACATCTTCATCCTCAAGAATCAGGGCAAGTTTCTCAATCGTTTTAACATGATGTCCAGGAGCAGATTTCACTTTTTGGTTATAAAAACTCAACAAAGAAATTCCAGCTTTTAATAATGCCGTATAAGCATAGTTAAATTTAACATCTAATATCTCATCTTTTTTCGATATATCCATATCATGCAATGCATTATCAAAGTTTTTCTGAATTTGCTCTTTAGTAAATATCAACTCCTTAAAATGTTTATCCTCAAATTTCATTATATTATCCTAATATTTTTCTGGTTGAGAATCTCTTGAATAAAAGGCTCTTTTCTTTTAATCCTATCTTTATATTCCTTGGAACTCATATTTATAACATTTATTTCTCTTCCAATAACTTTTTGAATTTTATTTATCTCTCGTTGTAATTCAATAATACTATGCTCTCCAATAGTTAATACATCTATATCACTATTAGTATCCATTTCATCTTTTGAATAAGAACCAAATATATAAGCTTCTTTAATATTTTTAATTTTATTAAAAGCCTCTTTAAGCTCTCTTTCCACCCCAACTGTTTTTAAAATTATTTTTTTGTACTCATCATACAAAGGATACGCTTTATTAATAGAGTATATTTTCAAAGTTCCCTTCTTCTGACTTTCCATAAGCCCACGTTCTTCAAGTTCTTTTAGTTTCTTAACAAGATTTCTTTTATCTAATCCAAGATTTCTAGCTATCTCATTAACAAATAATCCCTGATCAGGATTAATAAAAAAATAATTTAATAAAACCCTTGTTACTTCAGACTTTAAAGAAATCACTGCCCACCTCATTCAAAATATTTATAAGTGTAATTCATTACACCGATAAGTGTAACATACTACACCGACACACTCTATCTTTTCTTTAAAGTTTCTTGTACTAGAACATCTTTTTCTTAAATAAGCATCATCTAAGCTCTTATAGAGCTTAATAAAAGACCTAACGGTATTTGTGTCAACGGCATGCTACAGCCAGGGCATAATATATATGAAAATTAAGAGTTCTTGATAATCAGTTCAGAGCAAAGTCTATCCAATACAGGCCTTTTATAGACGAATTCTAATAGATTCTTATTTTCCTACGGATTTCTTGTTGAAGTATATGTTCTTCCTAGGTATTATTGTTAATGTAGTTGCTTTGAGGGTAGAAGTTTGAGGAAATTGAGCGAAAATC
>CBFDDY010000138.1:0-6362 GCA_965603705.1 uncultured bacterium
AGGGATTTCCCCGCTGGGGGAAATCCCTGTCTTTCGAAGGGACTTACCTGTGTCCGTCCTTTATTGTGAATGATCCAGGGGAATTGTATTTCCTAAGGAATCATTGTAAAATAAATTAATAAAGAAATATTAGTCCAAAAAATGAATAAGAAGATAATAATTGCAATTTCCATGCTGTTAAGTCTGGCTGTCATAGCAGTAGAAGCTGAGATATATTATCCTTGGAAGGATGTCTATATTGGTTCTTTTGAAGGAAGATCCTGGGCTGGACTGGTTTTAGCAGCTCATAGAGAAAATGTATTTGCTTTTCGCATCCGGGTGAAGAAAGGAGATGAAATTGCCGAGGAAAAAGATTTTTATTTCCTTGTTTCGGAAGTTGGCCCACATTCTCCTGATGGGAGGTATGCCAGAATAAAATTTGATCTAAGCCTCCCGTTTAAGAAAGAAAACGAGACTCCTATCCTGAAAAAGCCAGTATCAAAATCCGATACCATGGTCTTTGAATGGTCAAGGCAGGATGAGGGTTCTGTGATCGGAAGGATAAGGGCTCCAAAGAATATTGAAGTCCAGTTGATCCAATATTTTCCCTGGAATTTCAAGGGCACATTTTTCCAACTTCCTGATGGACAGATAAAAGGAGAAAGCTTATCATTTAAAAAGTATAACTATATATTTTGGACAAACCGAGAGGGGAGACTTAACGGAAGTCGTCAAGGCAGCGAACTTAACACATCCTATTTCACAAAAAAAGATCGGGATATATATTTTGTGGCAGGAGTTGGGGGAGATGCCGAAATTTTAAGAAATCATATATTCAGATACAAAAATTCCAAAACAATTGATAATTTATTAAACGAAGAAGAGAGAAGATACAGCAAAAACAGGATTAAGATCGATGGATTCAATAAAGGTATTGAAAAGGCCATTACTAATAGCATCTTCTGGACGACTCTTTATCAGCCTGGTAATCACCGGCTGTATACCCCGGCTGGAAGAAGCTGGATTTTTCCCCGACCGGATGGAGGGCAGGATTATTGGACTATATTTGAGTGGGATTCTTTTTTTAATGCACTTGAAGTATCAATAGAAAGCTCCAAACACGCTAAAGATATTATTAAATCAGTTTTACAGACTCAATATCCAAACGGCAATATCCCGAACTGGAGAGGTGGCTTTTGGGGCACTCGCGACCGATCTCAACCTCCGATCGGAGCGTTTGTTGTCTTAAAACTTTTTCAAAAGATCGGAGATGTAGATATTTTGAAATCAGCATATCCTTACCTGACAAAATGGCATTCTTTCTGGAAAGCACGAAAACCTAATACTCGATACCGCCGGGATGGGAATGGAGACGGCCTTTTGGAGTGGGGATCGGGTGTGGAGTTAGTAAAAGCAAATTCCCCTTCCTGGGAAAAAGAAGCTTCGGGAAAGCAGCGAGCTATGTGGGAATCCGGCCAGGACGATCTTCCCAATTGGGATGAAGCAGGGTTTGATGACAAGACAGGAACAATGACCATGAACTGCCTGGATTTGAACTGTCTTTATGCTTTTGACGCCTGGTGTTTATCTCAGATCGCAAATGTGTTAAATAAAAAAGAAGACTTTAGATTTTTTAAAAAAGAATACGAGGATATTAAAAAATTAATAAATGATGAATTATGGGATGAAAGGGAAGGATTTTATTTTGATCGGCACTGGGACGGGCGTTTTTCAAAGAAAAAAGCCGCTTCTAACTTTTATCCCTTATTAGCGCGTATTCCTGACAAGGATAGAGCTATCCGAATTGTGAAACATCTTCTGAACGAAAATGAGTTCTGGGGAGACTATGTCATTCCCACTATCTCTCGTGATGATCCTGCATTTTCTGATCAGCAGTATTGGAGAGGAACCATATGTCCTCCTACAAATTATCTGGTTTATCAGGGACTTAAGGCATATGGTTTTGATGAGATAGCAACAAACTTCGCCCGAAAAAGTGCAGAACTTTTTATGCGGATCTGGGAAAACTTTCAACTTTGCCCAGAAAATTTTGACTCAAGAACCGGCGAGGCTGGGGGGCAAAGATATCAAAGTTGGGGGCCCTTGTTTGCTTTGATAGCTCTGGAAGAATATATAGATTTTACTCCTTGGGAAGGATTTCGTTTTGGGATACTTTCTCCTGAAAAAAAAACCGAGCTTTCCCGACTTTCAATCCTGGGAAGGCATTATGATATTAATATCTCTTCAGGGAAAATTAGACTCAGAGAAGAAAATGAGGTAATTTTAAAAACGAATGGAGGTGCGGTTTTTAGGCATTTTCTCTATTCAAATAATATTGTTTCATTTGAAATGAAATCACTAGAAAAAAGAAAACTGCGAATCAATTTTTTAATTAAAGGAAAATATCAAATTTTTATCGATAATATAGCAACAAAAGTATTTAAAGGAAAATCCGTTAAGTTTAAAGTACCTGAGGGAGAGCATACTATACTCATATTATTGTTACAAAATTTAACCTGAACTATTCATAAAAAATGTCGATGTTCATGATAAACCTATTTACATCAGAATATTGGATTAATTTCTAGGAAATTCATAATGACCATTTCGTTCAAAGAATAATATCTATAAGTAATCGACATTTTTTACTCTGCGAGCGAGCCGATCTTACCGCATCTGCTGTGTTACAGGGTATTCGCGGTGAAGTCCACAGCTTCATACCCTGTGCCTTGCATCTGTGGCAACCTCGACTCGTGAATAATACAGGTTGATTGATTTTATTACAAACTGCCTTATGTTCAACGGACCCAGTTGATATCAGCAAGATATGCCTGTTTTAAGCTATCTCCCCGTAATCCTTGGCGGAGTGCTTCCAGGGCAAGGATTTCATCAGGAGGAACATTTCCCAGGCTTACATTGGTGCCACAGCGTTTAATTAAGGCCTGTTGTTGATTTTTAATAGGAGCTTCCCACATAAGTTGATTTATATTATCAACCCCGGAAATGATATCTTCCATATCCTCTTGTTTGAGTTTCCCGTTTTTATCAAAAATTCCCACACCTTTTCCAGCCTCTCTCGCTTCGATAATAACTTTTTCAGCTCCGTTTTTTATATCCTCCCGGATTATTTTATGGACCTCAGCTGTCGGCAAAGCTTCTTTCGGATCTTTTTTGCCGACCTCAGTAAAGATTTTGAATCCAGCATCCTGTGCTTTTTTTATTGTCTCTTTCCGGGTTGAAAGGTCCATCTGAATAGTTCCATCTGAAATTTCAATAGCTGTAAAACCTAATTTTTTAGATTCAATGAGATATTTATCTAAAACACCTTGCCAAACAGCTATCTCAAGGAATGTCCCGCCGGGCATGATGTCTATATCAGCGGCTTTTAAAATTGAGTTTTTCTCTTTTAAAAGATCTTCCATGTAAAATGCTGAAGTCCCAAAAGTCAATTTGATAATATCAATGTAATCACTTGCAGTAGATATAAGGTCCTTTAATCTTAACAAACCCATATTTTTGTCGATCAACATTGTCAGGCCGTTTTTTCTAGGTTTCTTTGTCCGTCCTTCAACCGGTATTTCGATTACATTTTCCCATGCTTTATTCATATTTATTCTCCTTGTAATAGATTTTCCCAACAGTTTTTTGGATTCGAAAGCCGTATGGCAGTCTGTGATAAATTTGGTATCTTTATGAGATACTGAAGGCTTTTTAGCCTTTTATAGGTGGCTTCCTTTTCTTCAAATCCTAGTACTGGAATGCTGTCATAAAGAATAAATGTTTCAGATATTTTTTGCGAAATATTATCAAACAGCATTTTAATAGCTTTATTTTTATTTTTCACAGTAGTAGTAGTCAATCTTTTCCGGCCTTCTTCCAGGCGGGGAAATATCAGATATATTTTATTTGGGTCAGTGACCTTAGAAAAGTCGGTTTTATATGCAGATAAATCAAGAGCCATCTTTTCTTGCCATACTTTGTCTTGAGAGGGAGGTTTGACTTTTGGAAAAAACTTGGGAAAATCATATATAAGGGTTCCGTACCTTATATTGTCGACTAAAGAACCTATAAACCAGGTTGAAATATTATTTTTTATCTGAAAATGAACTGTCTCAGTTGAAAAAAGTTTTAGCCCTTTTTCCAGTCCGGACAATAAGTAAACTGTTTTTCCGCTGCCGGCGCCACCAATAATCACATACAAAGAATCATTATCTGGCTTATAAAGCGCACAAGCGTGAAGGTTATATATCCGGTGTTTTTTTTCCAGAAGATAAAGAGTAAATCTGTAAAGCAGACCCTGGTTGCCCCAAAGAGAGAATCTAAGGTCAGATGCTCTTTGGTGCAGTCTTGATAAAGGGCCTTTAATTTTAAAAGTGCAATTTTCTTGCTTGTATTTTAGGATAGTTTCTGAGTCTTCAACTTCGATATATCCGTCAAGATTTTCGGAAAATGGTATTTTTTCAACCACATGGAAGTCAGTAAGCAGAGATTTCACTTCGATTTTTTGCGGTAGTTGAACGAGAAGATCAGGGTTGTTAGATGAGATGCCAATGGTCGCAGATGATATCTTTAAGGCTTGTTTGTATTTCATTTTTACATAATATAGTAAATGGAAAATAGTGAATAGTAAAGAGCAGGGAAAACATTTTGTCAATTTGATAAAAAGGAAAAAATCCATTAATGTATATTAAAAAAGGAGAGTTTATGAAAACTAAGATATCAAGAAGGAGTTTTATTAAATCAGGAATAGGGGCAGGTACAGCTGCCATAATTTCAGGAGGTAAGAAGGTATCCGGTGGGCAGAGAAACAGAGGAAAGATGGTCGTTATCTCAAGTGCTAATGGCCAGCGGGCTACTGAAAAAGCTATGTTGCTGTTACGCGAGGGTTTAGACCCGCTTGATGCTGTTATTGCAGGCGTAAATATTATTGAAAGCGACCCTGAAGATTTGACAGTTGGATACGGAGGGCTACCTAACGAAGAGGGAGTAGTTGAGCTGGACGCTTCAGTTATGCACGGTCCGACCCATAATGGAGGTGCGGTTGCAAGTATCAGAAATATAAAAAATCCATCTAAAGTAGCAAAGTTAGTCATGGAAAGAACCGCTCATGCCTTGCTTGCAGGAAGAGGTGCCTTGCGATTTGCTAAAGACCATGGCTTTAAAGAAGAAAACCTCCTTACTGATAAAGCAAGGGAAATATGGCTGAAACGTAAGGAGCAGCTTTCGGATCAGGATTTTTGGTATCCACCTAAATCAAAAAAACTTGAGCCTAGGGTGCGGTCTTTTGTCGAGTCGTATGGAACTATTAATTGCTCTGCTTTAGACGCTAAGGGCGACTTGGCCAGTGTAACTACTACCAGTGGCTTTTTCTTTAAAATACCAGGCAGGGTAGGGGATTCTCCCATTATTGGGGCAGGGCTTTATGTTGACAATGATGTAGGCGCTGCTGGATCGACCGGATTAGGAGAAGCCAATATTTTAACCTGTGGCAGCAACATGGTAGTAGAATTTATGCGTGACGGTTTTTCGCCCGAGGAAGCCTGTTTAAGGGCCTTAAAAAGGATAATCGATAAAAGCAAACTCTGGCCTGAACGTTTAGATTCTAAGGGATTGCCCCGCTTCGAGGTCAATTTTTATGCAGTTAATAAGAAAGGGGAATATGCAGGAGCAGCGATCTGGAAAGGGAGATATTATTCAGTTCATGATGGAAAAGATAATAAACTTAAACCTTCAGCTTATCTTTTTAAGCATTCATAGCTCCCCCCTACTGCCATTCCAGAATAAATACATTATAACCTGCCTTTTGAAGCTTGAGAGCTATAGTATTTGCTTTTTGTTTGCTTTCTGCTTTTATTCTAACTCTATAATATATTTGATGAGGAGTTTTAAACTGAGCAATATAAACATCAGAGAAGGTTTTGCTAAGTTGTGTTTTTAGCTTTTCAGCATTCTTTTTAATTGTAAAAGCCCCTACTTGCACTGAAATCTTTTGAGAGTTAAGGCTTGGTGAGAGCGCCTGGATAACTTCAATCCTAACCGGGATAACTCCAGGCTCGACCATGCCCAGAGCAGATGCAGCGGCATAGGAAAGATCAATTACCCTTCCCTCAACGAATGGACCGCGGTCATTGATTTTAACCATAACAGTTTTTTCATTATTTAAATTTGTGACAATAACATAAGTTCCGAAAGGAAGAGTTCTGTGAGCAGCGGTCATGTCATGCATGTCGTATATCTCTCGGGAGGATGTTTTTTTTCCATGAAATCCGGGTCCATACCAGGAGGCTTTACCGGTTTGGATATATCCTGGTTCTGTGTATTTGATTCTGGTGCAGGATGAAAACATGAAACCTATTAAAACCAGAAATATTAGGAAAATCAGG
>CBFDDY010000139.1:0-6340 GCA_965603705.1 uncultured bacterium
TTTCCACGCTGGGGAAAATTCGCGTGTTTTCGTATCAACTGACCTGATTCTTGCTCAATGCTCAGAAGCTTAAAAAAAGTGGGGGAATTCCTAATCTCCTCTTTGTTTGGAATATTGATTATTTTCATGTAATATAAAAAAGAGAATAGAAATAATGGATATATTTAAGAACGAAATAAAACGGCGGGAATTTATTAAAACGGTAGGATTAGCTACTGCTTCAGTTGCTGTACCTGGGATTTTGTCTAAATGCAACAGGGCATCTAAAAAACCAAATATTATCTATATCCTGGCTGATGACTTAGGCTACGGCGAGCTTGGATGTTACGGGCAGGAAAAGATCAAGACTCCCAATATTGACAGATTGGCCGCTGAAGGAATAAAATTTACCCAGCATTATGCCGGGAGCCCCGTCTGTGCCCCCTCCCGCTGTACACTTTTAACTGGAAAACACACCGGCCATTCCCAAGTCCGGGCTAATGATGAAATGGCAGAATTGGGCGATGTCTGGAATAACCCCAGTATAGAAGGGCAATGGCCTTTAGCAAAAAACACTGACACAATCGGGACAGTCCTGCAAAATACCGGTTACACTACCTCAGTAATCGGGAAATGGGGATTAGGCGGCCCTGGGTCCTACGGAGAACCCAACAAACAGGGATTCGACCACTGGTTCGGATATCTTTGCCAGCGTCAAGCACATAATTATTATCCCCCTCATTTATGGAAAAACGATAAAAAATTCATCCTGAAAGGCAATGATTATTTTTCGCCTCACCAAAAATTCCCTGACGAGGCAGACCCACATGATCTTAACGCCTATGCTCAATACTCAACCAAACATTATTCGCCTGACCTTATGGCTGAGGAAGCTTTAAATTTTATTAGATCCAATAAAAATAATCCATTTTTCCTTTATTTTGCCACTCCGGTCCCCCATGTTGCCCTGCAAGTACCTGCGGATTCGTTAAAAGAATATGATGATGCTTTTCCCGAAACACCTTACTTGGGAGAAAAAGGATACCTGCCTCATCCAACCCCCAGAGCTGCCTATGCAGCCATGATATCCCGTATGGATAGAGATATCGGCCGTATTATGGCCCTTTTAAAAGAATTGGGCTTAGATAAAAACACTCTTGTTATTTTCTCCAGCGACAATGGCCCTACTTATGCCGGTGGAGTAGATTATGAATTTTTTAAGAGCGCAGGCCCGTTAAGAGAGCGAAAGGGCAGGCTTTACGAGGGAGGCATCCGCATTCCCCTCATAGCACGTTGGCCAAACCGCATTAAACCCGGGACTGAAAGCGATCATATTTCTGCTTTTTGGGATGTTATGCCGACATTATGTGATATTACGGGCACGTCAATCCCCACTGATACTGACGGAATAAGCTTTGCCCCTACTCTTTTAGGAAATAAAATTCAAAACAAACATGCTTATTTATATTGGGAATTCCTTTCCTATGGTGGCCAGCAGGCTGTGCGCATGGGAAGATGGAAAGGTATTCGGACGGATCTAAAAAATAAAGACACTGATACTTCGATCCAACTATATGACCTTAAAGAAGATTTTAAAGAAAGCAATAATATAGCTGCTGAGAATCCGGAAGTCGTTGCTAAAATTAAAGAAATAATGCAGTCAGCAAGAACAAAATCTAGACGTTTTCCCTTTCCTGAACTCCTGTCACAATCCTATTAAAAGGGGGACTGTCCTCTTTATTATTCTATACCGCGACTCTTTTTGTCTCTATACATCAATTTATCCGCCCGTACCATAAGCTCATCCATTGAGCTGGGCTTCCTTGGATCATATTCAGCAATTCCAATGCTTACTGATAGTTTAAAATTATATATTGTTTTTGAATTAAATTCCTTGAGATTCTTTTGCAGCCTGGAGATCAGGGTATTAACTCCTGATTTTGGTGCTTTTTGCACCAGGGCCGCAAATTCATCGCCGCCCAAACGTCCTTTGATATCAGACTTTCTCATAGATGCCTTAAGGATATTGGCAAATGAAGAGATCGCCTCATCTCCTTTTTTATGACCCCATGCGTCATTTATCTTTTTTAGATTGTCTATTTCAATGAATACAAAGTAAAGCCTGATATGCTTCCTTTCCGCAATCAGTAATTGTTCCTGGGCGGAAGCAATAAATCCCCGGCGATTATATAATCCTGACAACTCATCCATAAGAGAAAGTGTTCTTAAGGAGTTTATCATATTTTGTTTTTCCTGGTTAACAAGCTTTACTTTTTTTAAAGCATTCTCTAATTGTTCCTCCGCTTTCTTTTGGGCGGTGATGTCAACCAGGATCCCAGTATAATATTTAACTCTCCCGTCCAGGCCTATAACAGCCCGGGGATAATCTTTTCCCCAGATAATTTTCCCGTCTTTTCTTTTTAGTTTGAATTCATCAAAATATGTTACCGATTCATTTAATTTTTTAAGATGCTGAACCCGGTCTTTTTTTTCAACATATAGATCATTCACATCCAGGGATTTGAGATCAGCCTCATTTTTAAAGCCTAATAAATTTGCCAGGCTCTTATTCACTTCAATCAACTTCCCGTCAGGCGTTGAATGATAGACTCCTACCGGCAGATGTTTTAGGAGATCATGGTATTTTTTTTCGATTTCACGTAATTTTATTTCAATATCAGAAAGCTTCTTGACTAAATCCTGAATAATCGTATCTTTTCCATACAGCCCGATTTCTTTTGGTACATCCATTCTAAAACTTATTTTATTATAAAAATCCATCCTTTACCAGATTTTACCAAAATAGCATCATCCGGCTTAAAATCCGCCTCCGCCTGAAAATTGGATATAAAGGGAGCATGAAGCATGGCCTTCTCTTTATCAATTCCGATAGATTTCCAATCTATCTTCAAATCAAGCGAAACTTCCTCAAGTGCCCAGCTGGCAAGCGCAATCATAATTTTGTCATCTTTAATATAAGCTGTAACTTTAACATCTTTGTTGCCAGTCTTTATCGGACAGGAAGAGACCCAATACCCGACCATTTCTGCCTCCTGGATGCCAAAATCATCCCACACTTTCCAGAGTGCCCTAGGGTCACCTGCCCAGGGAAGGCGGGATGTCATACCATAGAGCATTCCCCGCCAGGGATTTCCTCCATCCTGAAGCATCTCGCCCATAAGGCCAAAAGGAATGCCTGAAACTTCAATCAGCCAGAAATCCGGCTTTGAGTCATAGTCAAAATATTCCCCAAACCAGAGTCTGTCTATATAGGGAAAATGTTCAAGGTAAAGATTAGCTGAGTTGGCATATCCATCTCTCACATTAAACTGATTGGCTGAATGAAGATCAATAAGGGATTTTTTTCCTTTTCGATTTAGCACTTTTCTTACTCTTTTCATTGTAGTCCTGTCAAAAGCTACATCATCGATGTAAAGGCCGTCTATGCCCACATTTTCTACAAGCCAGCTCAGGCCTTCCACATAATAATTATGCCAGCGTGAAACTCCGCTGTTTATAACAGCAGCATCTTTCAACTTGGGTACAAACCAGGCAGCAATATAATTTCCCCCTAAGTGCTCCTGCAGCCAGGAAAAACCACCCCCTTCCCCGGGGAAAAAGATCTCGTCTCCCAAACTGCGCAAAGCAAAAAGTTCCGGAGCCCGGTTGGATAGCTCGCGTACTGTATAATAAATCTTGACTTTCATATCCCTGGCATGGGCTTTGTCAATATAAGCTTTCATCTTTTCCTGCCTCAGAAAAGGATAATTAATATAGGGATTAATGTCGTTGGCATGATGCACATTGATCGTATTTGCTCCGGTGGCAGCAATTTCCTCCACTGGTTCAAAACTGTGATAATAGCGAGTATTCCAATGGGATGTTGTGTCAAGAGGTCTAAATGGAGTTATAAGTAGACTAAAATTAAAAAATAATTCCTCTCCCGGTTGGATCACTCTATTTCCACTGTAAGTAGATATCAATACAGTATTTTTTTGTTTTTCAATAATGTTACAGCCGCCTTTTCCCTGATTCCACCAGGACTTGGGTAAAACTAGCGGTTTGAGTAGATAAAAATTGGTATTTAAAGGGCGGGAATAGTTTTCATCCCGAAAACTGCACTGCAGGCCTGCATTTACATCACCGAGCCAGGCAGAATCTTGATTATGCTTTTGTTCCCACTTCCAGCTAAACTCATCTGGGCGAAATCCCCCTTTTATTCCCATGCCCATCATATATTTTGCCACCTCTTTACTGAGGGGTATTTCAAGCCGGATATCCTTTATTTCTGTTTTCTCTGAAGCAGTTACTTTTACATTAAAATCAATGTATCCATCAAATTCCATACGGGCCTTTAGAGCAATATAAATTTTTCCAGCTGTTTGATGTGACTCCCAAACTGCTGCTCCTGCCGCTTTTTTTCTGACTTTTACTCCTTTGCTTTTAAAAAGGACTGTTCTTCCATTTTTAGCTTCAACGATCAGTTTTACCGGAGAGGATAACATCTCCCTCCCCTTTTTCCCTACAGATGTCATTTCAGGAGTAAAATAGCTGATAATACTTTCCGGGAAGCCTCCCTGATTCAATCTGACAGTCCTCCCCAGGCATGATATGGAAGAACCTTCTACTTTAAGGGGTGTATAAGGCGAAACAATGTCATCATCAAAAGCATTCAAAGAATTCAGCCAGCGCAGGCGGGAATGCCGCCAGGGTTCACTGTCTCCCTTATCCCTAAGAACTTCATCTGAAACTTTTAGGATCAGCTTGATCTCTTTTGCTGATAATCCCTCAGGAACAACTGTCACCAAGCCTTCATATTGACCGGGAGAAATATCCAGAGGCACCTGAACTCCACACCATAAAGGTTGGATTTTCCCTTCAGGAACCTGGCAAAGTTTTTTAAATCTCCTGCCCTTCCAGTCAGTTCCTGCGGTATTAAAGCTGGAGAAAGCAGCAGCTTCAATAGTCTCTTCGTTAGTAATATTTTTTAAAGGGTGAAAATATATACCTAAATCCTTAACAGTTTGATTACAGGCAAATAATCCTATTTGAAGGGAAAAGTATTCCCCTCTGGCTGCTTTGCCCTTAAATGTTTTCTGCGGGCCTTTCTTTATCCATCTAAAAGGCAGATCATCTATCATGCGAATTGGAAATCTCCGGTCTTCGGGAAATAACAGATAAGCAGAATCCTTGTACTGTGCTATAAGTTTTTCAGTCTCATCTTTGGTAGCAATGACTTCCATTGGGTAAAAACTATTAAACTTATTGGTAGATTGAAATTCCTTCACCTCTGCATCAGGGAGATCAGATCTAAGGCTGTTACGTTTTAACCAGCCCTTCTCTGCAGTTTGCTCTCCTTTTGGATAAATTACCGTAGGATAATTGCTTCTTCCTTGCATTTTATTTATTATATAATAAACATAATAATCACCCGGTACGGTTTGCGGCTGAAAAACCAGATCTCCATATTCACGGTTAATTTCTAAGCGAAAAATATTATTTATTTTTACACCAGTGTATGCGTCAATAATAACGATATTTTTTTCTTCAGGCTGCATATCCCTCCGTCTCCAGGGAATGTGAATTCTCACTGCATCTGCTTTTTCATCAACATAGACAATAGCACGCTGGTTTCCCCTATTTTCTGCATCCCAAGAACCGGTTCCATAAGGGATTTCTTTGGAAACGCCAAACACTATTGAGAAACAAAAATTCAAAACTATTTGAGCAAAAATTATTTTTTTTAACATGGGCTGCCTCTTTTTATTTTAGAGCTGACAATATCTGCTCATATTTCTTTTCCCTTAAAAGCAAACGAGCCTTTTTTGAATCACCATATTTTTGGAGCATTAATCCACCGATATAGGGATATTCCTTTTTATCAGGCCACATTTTCAAGGTGTAATCATAGATAGATTTCCGCAGATGTTCAGCCTTTTCTTCATCTCCCATTTTATCGTAACAATAAGCCATAATATATTGCTGAAGCCTGAAATCAGGGTTGTAAGGCTTCCCTGTTCCAAGATTTTCCGGGTATTCCTGTGATTGATTGAGATGCACTATCGCTTTTAGATAATCTCTCATCTCAACATACTTAAGGGCAAATTTAATATGGCAGTCAACAAAAAGGCTATGCACACCAGTAGCACCTTCAGAGGGAAGAGCGACCATTGTTTCTAATATCTCTGCAGCAGTACCGTACTGTTGATCACTAAGCAACGCTTTAACATTTTCTATCTGAATAGAAGTATTAAAAGGAAATTTGTTTACTGCTTTTTTTGCTACAGTTAATGCCTTATCTACAATCTTCCTATTGTTAAGAAACTCAATCAGACGATACCAGTTGTGCCAATCTGAACTG
>CBFDDY010000140.1:0-6296 GCA_965603705.1 uncultured bacterium
ATCGGTACAAAAAGTCAGATGTCCTCTCCCGGATATGTTAAATTTAAAATCAATAGCCAAGAATTCCAGCTAGAAGCATTCAGCGGAGACTTAAAAAAACTTTTTTTCATTTTTAAGGATGAAACAAACGGAAAAGATACCTATGAAGCTTCAAGATTCATGGAATCTAAACTCTTGGATGAGGGTAAAGTCGATTTAAACTTTAATAGAGCCTATAACCCTCCCTGTGCATTTACTCCTTATGCAACCTGCCCTTTACCTCCTCCTCAAAATTATCTTAAGATCCGTATCGAAGCAGGAGAGAAAAAATACCGAAGCAAGGTTAAAGATAAATTAAAATGATTACTAATCCAAAAAAGGAGCAAAAACAGTTCATTTCTCCAGACAAAGCTCTCTCCCATCCCTGGAGCAGCGGTCTAGTTGAAATTCCAGCCGGAAAAGTCATCAGGATCAGCACTACCTGGAACCGCCGTGATTATCTCGATCGCATTCGAGCGAGAATCAGCTCTTTCCGGATGCGGCATGAAATTCCCTCGGGACTCTATGCTGTAGGTAATCCGGATGAAAAGTCCCCTGTTCTTATCTCAGCTAATTATAAACTCAGCTTTGATATGCTTCGGCGGGAACTGGGTGAGTTTGACGCCTGGATCCTGGTGCTTAATACTAAAGGCATCAATGTCTGGTGCGCAGCCGGAAAAGGTACGTTTGGGACAAAGGAGTTGGTGGAGAAAATCAGGGCAGTTGGGCTGGATTCTATTGTAAAACACCGCCGGATAATTGTCCCCCAATTGGGAGCACCGGGAATCCATGCCCATGTAATCCATAAAACTACCGGATTTTATGTTTCCTTCGGCCCTATCTATGCCCGGGATTTAAAAGCCTATATTCAGGCTGGTTATAAAGCTACTGCTAAGATGCGGGCAGTCCATTTTTCTTTATGCGACCGGTTGGCCCTCACCCCCATGGAACTCATCCCGGCTCTAAAAAAATCCTGGCTTTTCCTTATAGCAGTTTTTATTCTCTTTGGCCTCCAGCCATCAGGGATTCTTTTCAAAGACGCTGCAATTGGAGGGTTCCCCTTTTTATTACTGGGGGCAGGTGCCTTGCTGGTGGGAGCATTTTTTACTCCAATACTGCTACCTTTTATTCCTTTCCGGTCATTTGCCCTAAAGGGCTACATCATGGGAGTTGCCTTTTTGGCTGCGTTTTTTCCTACACTTATGCGCTCTCTTGATAAAAACTTTTATCTTCTCTGCGCTGTTTTCCTATTTTTTCCTGCCTTGAGTTCCTTCCTCGCCTTGAATTTTACAGGTTCAACCACATTTACAAATATATCCGGAGTCAAAAAGGAACTACGAATCGGCATCCCCATCTACATCACCCTATCTGTCTTATCCGTGGTGTTTATTGTCCTATACAAAATCAATACTTGGAAGATTTTATGAAATACTTGACCGGTGTAGTAACCCTTGAATATTTCCCGGAGAAATGTACCGGATGCCAGCGCTGCGTTGAAGTCTGCCCCCGAAATGTCTTTTTTATCCAGAATAAAAAAGCCCATCTCATCGACCTGGTCAACTGTATTGAATGCGGAGCCTGTGCTAACAATTGTGAATTCGAAGCGATTAAAGTCAATGCCGGCGTCGGCTGTGCAGCTGCAATCCTGAACAGCCTGATCCAAGGAGGTGCGCCTTGCTGTGGAAAAGGCGATTCCGGTAGTAGTTGTTGCGGTTAGATGAAAAAAGGCATTCAGAAAATATACACAGAAGTCGCTCCTACTTATGAACTGGCAAACCATGTTCTTACATTCGGTATGGATATAATCTGGAGAAAACGGGCTGCCCGGGAAGCAAAAAAGCTAGGCGGTAACCGCTGGATGGATATATGCAGCGGAACAGGTGAATTAGCCAGAAATATGGCAGCTCTGGCAACTTCGGCAGGCGATAAACTAGAGCTTCATGTAGTAGACGGAAGTCTCTCCATGATCCTTCTCGCTAAAAACAAAAAACACATGCACAAAGTTAAATTTACTTTGGCAGATGCAGGCCGTCTCCCTTTTCCTGATAAAAGCTTTGACCTTATTGCCATCTCTTTTGCCACCCGCAATCTAAATCCAAATCCCGAAACTTTGCTTTTATATCTTAAGGAATTCTTCCGCGTCCTAAAACCAAGAGGAAACTTTCTTAATCTGGAAACCAGCCAGCCTCCCTTGGGGATTATAAGGAAACTCTATCATTTATATATCCGCCTTATTGTAAGGCCTGTAGGATATATAATTTCTGGTTCAAATGCCGGATACAAATACCTCTCATACACTATGCCGCGCTTCTATGATGCTCAAGGATTCTCTTCCCTCTGCTTTAAAGCAGGATTCACCAAGGTAAGAAGCTGCCTGCTGTTTATGGGAGTTGCTGCCATCCACATAGCAAAAAAGAGCCCCTAACCTGGATTATTCACAACTGAATTGAATATCAGTGCTACTGATGTGATATAATAAAAAAAAATATGTAGAATTTATTAAACTAGAAATATGTGTATAAAAAAGAATCTAGTCCCATGAGATATGGTTTTATAAAATCAGGATTGGATGCCCACACACTTGGGATAAGTTTACTCACCCAGCTTCTTGAGGGCTGTGGTTTTAAGGTTTATCAATCTGACATTGCTATATCCGAAGCAATAGACAACATAGAAAATATTCATTCTTTTGAGATGTTTAAAAGATGGATCATTCAGAATAAGATCACACATTTAGGCTTCAGTTATAGGCTGGACCCGAAACAGGGATTGGAAACGTTTGGAAAGCTTGTCTATAAAATAAAAAATGACTCCCTCCTCTCCAGGAAAAAAGATAATCACCTTAAAAAGATCTATTTTGCCGGACTGCCTGAATCTTGTGAATTAATAGAAAAAGAATTTGGAAAAGAATATGAGGTATTTAGAGGAGATGAAACACCTGTTGAAACACTGAAAAAGTTGGATGTTCCGGATGAACTGATCCCAAAATCAATGCGTGAGAATTCAGTCTATGATGAATTACGTTTTTCTTTTGGGGAAAAATTAATTAACGAAGAAAAACAGCTTCAGATACATCCATTTGAGAGCTATCAATATAAGTACTTTGGTACTGTAAAGGATCATTTGATATTACGTTTAAGCCATGCAAAAAAAAAGAATCAATTACCTTTGACAAGAGTACATGTCGGCCCCTATTTAAAAGAGCGCGAGAAGGCCCTGGCAATATTTTCTGATTGGTTGAAAAAACTTTCAAAGAGCCAGTTTCTGGACATTGTCTCTGTTGGATCTTCTCAATTGAGCCAATCAAAATTTGGGGAAGATTGGGGAGAACTGCCAAACGGCGGAGGAGTCCCTTTTAACAGTGAATTTGAACTCAAGGCAATACGGGAAGATGCTGTTCCCATGTTGGTCAGAGCTTATTCCGGGACAAATAATGTCGCTCGAATTGCTAAAATTCTTGAGGAAAACCTGAATATGGCCTGGCATGCACTTTCCTTATGGTGGTTTAACCGGATCGATGGAAGAGGTCCCTTGAATGTACGCCAAAACTTGTCAGAACATATAGAAGCTCTTAAATACATCGCCAAAGTCAGAAAGCCATATGAACCAAACATTCCGCATCACTTTGCATTTAGGGGAACAGATGATTTGAGTTATATTGTTTCTGCTTATCTGGCAGCAAAAACAGCCAAGCAGATCGGAATCAGATATTTAGTCCTCCAAAACATGCTGAATACACCCAAATCTACCTGGGGGGTAAGAGATCTGGCCAAATCTCGCGCGCTGTTGAGAATAGTAAAAAATCTTGAAGATAAGAGTTTTAAGGTTATATTTCAGCCCAGAGCCGGACTGGACTATTTTTCCCCTGATATAAACAAGGCAAAAATTCAACTTGCTTCTGTTACAGCTTTGATGGCAGATATTGAGCCTGAGGTAAAATTCAGCCCGGAAATTATTCATGTTGTAAGTTATTCCGAAGCGTTATTTTTGGCGAGCCCTGATATTATCAATGAAAGCATTCAAATAACAAGAGCTGCTTTGAAGCACTATTCTGAATTCCGTAAAAAGCACTTTATTAACGATATTATATCAAGCAAAGAACTTTTAGCTGAATCTGAAGAATTGTATGAGGAAGCAAATATTTTAATCAGGGATATGGAAAAAAATATTGAGAATTTATATACAAGCGATGGCTTATATAAAGTCTTTAAAATGGGATATTTTCCTGTTCCCTTTTTATGGGAAAGCAGAGAAGAATTTTCAAATGCAGTTGATTGGTCAACAGGAATAATCAAAGGAGCAGTCTGTGTGACCGATGCTTATGGAAAAAAATTGAGAATCAGAGACAGGTTAGAAAAGATACACAGTCTATCGACTCGTGAATAATCCAGGACTAAATAAATTTTATTTTAAATTTCCCCTGATACAGCCAGCATGCGGATATCTTTTACAGACATCCCCTGAATTCCCAAATTTTCAACTTTCCTGCCTTCTTTTAAGAAATCTTTTCCTCTCATTATTGAGGCGATATTGATGATAAATTTGATTGTAGGGGTTTTAACTTTCAACATATCTCCAATTGAAGAGAGAGGTACTAGGCTCATTGGCACATCTTCATCAATATAGCGGTGATTGAGCCGGTCCGGGGCTTTTATTCCAAGATAGCCAGGATTTGCCTCGATGGCGTCATGGAGATTCTTCCCTGAAGCGCTATAAGCTGTATATAGCCAATTTTTTGCGCTCATTGCTTTTATTCCCAATGCTGCCGCAACTTCAAGCCTTTCTTTATCCAATCTTTCTAAAACCTTAGAGACAGATATACTCGCTCCTTGAATATAGTATTCAAAATCACCGTGTGTTGCTTCGATCCAGGCTGCATTGAGGACAGTAAGTGCAGGGTGAAAAATGGCCCCGATATTATTGAAACTTGTTTTAAAAATATTATCACCAGGGACAAACTGAGGAAAGGCGCGTTTTATTATTTTCAAGACGCCAGGAATCCAGTATGCTGGGAGAGTCGCTAAAGGTACAGAATTCTTTATAGAAAATATCTTGGCATGACAGGGTCCAATAGACCTTGAAGCATAGATAAATGTTTGAGTTTCTGCAATAAAGGGAAACTTCTTAACTCCTTGCTTTTTAAGAGTATGATAAAATTCCAGGGCTCCTCCTGTCCTTCCAGGATTAAGGATAACAATTTGATTCTCCTTAAGATAAGGGGCACAGGTATTTGCCATAAATCTATGTCCATTTGCCGGGATTGATACCATTAATATATCGACTCCATCAAGACATTCTTTTATGTTGCTGGATGCAAGGGCAATATTTCCTATTCCTTGAATTTCCCCTTCCAATTTTATGGCCATCCTATGACTTAAAGGTCGCACTCTGTTTTTTCCTCTATTATAAAGATTGACATTAAATCCCATTATTGCTAGATGGCCTGCCATGGCCAATCCTCCATGGCCTGCTCCGAGAACGCAAAATTTAAGGTCTTTTTTGTCTTTATTCAAGGTGTTTTTTATATATTGTTTTCTTCTTGTATCTAACTTTTCTATTTTTTTTGTCATTACTGAATAACTCTTTAAGATATTATTTTCGTTAGATATATCATAGAATATATCATTTTAAAAAGAAAGCCCTTCTTGAAAAAGCAAAAGATAAAAATCTTCTTGACAATAATCTTTTATTTGGTTATTATGCCAAATATGATAATTTATGATAAACAAAGATCCCGTTTCGAAGCGAGAACCTCAGTGTTAAAAGCGCTTGCTCACCCAGCCCGCCTGTTTATGGTTGAAGAGCTTGCAAAGAAATCTTACTGTGTCTGCGAGCTTACAGAAATGGTCGGCTTAGAAATATCAACAGTATCAAAACACCTGTCAATCCTTAAGAATGCCGGATTAGTCAATTTTGAGAAAAAAGGAAAACAAGTGTTTTACAGCCTCCGCATGCGCTGTGCTTTGAATTTCCTTGATTGTGTGGAGGCGGTACTTAGAGAACAAGCTCAAGACCGAATAAACGCAATCAAATAATTTTTTTTAACTTCAATTGGTCAATTGGCTAATAACGCAAGAACAAACTTAAGGGAATAGAAACTATGAGTCAGACAGACTGGAAAAGCGAATGGAAGCCCCTCTTGATAATTACTTTTGTATTTCTGGGCACTTTTTATCTTCCTTTGGGTATCCCCCGGTTCGATAACGCTCTTATAGAATCACTCCACCTTGTAAAATGGTATGCTCAAGAACATGTTCTGACATGTCTCATTCCTGCTT
>CBFDDY010000141.1:0-6273 GCA_965603705.1 uncultured bacterium
CCAGGTTTCTTTCGGAGGAGAATGTTTTTCCAGCTTTCCAGCACTATTTGCAATCTTTTTAAAATCCTCTAATAATTTTTCGCAGTCCGGGCATTCTTTAAGATGCTTTTTAATAGAAGTGTTCTGCTTCTGACTCAAGTCTCCATCAATATATTCTATGAGCATCTTCTTTATACGTGGGCATCTCATTTTTTTCTCCTTATATTATCTGCTTAATTTCCAGATAATTCCTTATCTTCATTCTCGCTTTAAAAAGCTGGGACTTTGATGTCCCCTCTGAACATCCCATTATGCGGGCTATTTCTTTGTGTTTGAATCCCTGAACATCATGCAGAATAAATACACTTTTCAGATTAGCTGAAATCCCCCGGAGAGCTTCTTCCAGGGAGTTTTTAATAAGCTTTTCCGGGTCGCTGCTTTCTTTAGCAGCCAAAAACGGCTCTACATTCTGCAAGGAAACTAATTTCTTAAGCTTCATTTTCCGGTGGCGCAGATAACTAAGACATGTATTTACGGCGATCCGGTATGCCCAGCCAGTAAATGCTTCATCCTTGTCTAGGTCTTTAAGGTGAGCGAATATCTTGATAAATATATCCTGGAATAAATCTTCTGCTGCCGCCGAATCGTATGTATATCGATAGGCCAGACCGTAAAAAGAGATTTTGAAATATTCATACAGCGATTCCATAGCATCATGGTCTCCCTTTCGGCTAAGGCTTACCCACTCCAGAGGAAAATCTCTTTTATCCTTTTCCATATTTATCTCTTCTCTTTTTCTTTCTATTTTAGCACAATTCTTGTCATTTATGGTCACTGGAATTGGATAAAGTCTGGCTGCAATTTCACACATTTTTTTCCTTACATATATAGATACACTAGCAGGCAAAAAGGTTGCTTTTTTTATACTATCCTGGATTATTCACGAGTCGAGGTTGCTTATGATGAATTAAAGGCGGGATTAGAGAAAAGCAGTGTATCCTTATGTCCTCAAATAGGATGCACCATTGATATCCACAATACATCCGGTCAAATAATCCGTTCCCTCTGAGGAAAGGAAAACTACGGCTTTGGCTACCTCCTCGGGTGTAGCCACCCGGCCCATTGGACTCTGATTCCGGATAGCGTCTCCTTCTGGGCTGGCCAGCGCCTCTTTAGCCATATCCGTCTTCACCCAACCCGGAGCTACGGCGCAAACATAGATGTTGTGGGGAGCCAGCGCCTTGGCCAGGGATTGGCTCAGCGCATTCTGACCCGCTTTACTGGCCCCATAGGCCGGAGCATCGGGTTCACCTCGGAAAGCCCCCCGGGAGGTAACATTTACGATCTTGCCTCCGCCTTTTTCGATCATGTGACGGGCGACCAAAAAGGCCGCGTTCGCAGATCCGATCAGGTTTGTATCAATTGTCCGGCGCCAGGCATCCTGCCACCCCTCATAATTCAGGGAGGGAACTGGGTGTTCCTTAAAGATTCCGGCATTGTTGACGAGGACATGAATACGGCCCATTTTCTTTATGACAGTCTCAACCATAGACTTGATTTCCTCAGCCACTGAAACATCGGCCTGGACGATCATGTGGGGGCCGCCTTTGAGTTGAGACAAACATTCTTCGGCAGCGCTTCTGTTTCTATTGTAGTGAATAGCCAGGGACGCCCCCTGTTCTGCAAATTGAACAGCAATAGCACGTCCTATCCCCCGGGAAGCCCCGGTTACAAGAACCGTCTGATCTTTAAAATCCATCACGCCTCCTTCCTCTGAGCTATTGCATCAACAATAATATATAATCCAAACATATCCAGTCAACAAAAAATCTGCAGGAAAGAGAGAATCTCAGAGAATTAGTCTAGAGATAAGTAAAATCAATCTGGAAAAAGAGAATCTTCCTCCATGCTTTTACGCAGGGCAGCCTCTGCCCGGCTGTCCCAATATCCACAGTCTAATTCCAGGAAAACAGAAGTGTAAGGAAGGATTAGATTTGTTTTAAGAACAAACACCTGAAAAGTCTTGGCTGCCTCATCCAGTTTTGCTATTAATTCTTCATGGGGGACGATACTGACTTCTCTATCCGCAAGTAATGCTTTCAACTCTTTCCTATAGGAGGTAATACCGGGAGCATTCTTTTCCGGCACATATACAATTTCTTTATCAAGATAAACCTTAGCCTTTACATGATCTGCATCTTCCACAGCCTTAAAAACTGCTTCGACAACTTCAAGCTGCCCTCTCCCTGTTGCTATGGTTTCAATCCCGGCCCGGCTTTGAAAGGGATAAGCAGAGTCTGCAATAAGGATCCAATTGCGATGGCCCAGCAATTCCAGATTTTCAACTAATGAATCTCTCCAGTCCTGTTTATCCCCACGTAAACATCCGCTTAGGATAATAATCCCTGCTAAAAACAAAACTAAGATAAATGACCTCGGTTTTTTATGATTGGAAGCAGTAGTCATTCTTTTCCTCCCTTTTAAAGGCTAAGAAATATTTTTTAAAGCACGCTCTGCCGCTCTTTTAATGATACTCCGCGGTGATTTCATTTGAGCTGCTTTTTTAAAGAAAGGAATATCTGCTTTGCTGCCGCATTTACCTATTGCATTTATGGCTTCGGCTTGAGCCCGGTAGCTGTCATCCTTTAAGAAGCGGTCCTTAAAAAAACTGACAAGACCCGGATCATTTAACTCCCCTAAAACTTTCAGAGCAGCAGTCCTTACTCGTGAGTTTTTATCCTCGCATTTTGTCTTAAACAACTTAATCTGCTCCAGCCTCTTTATTTCCCCTAACAGTTCAACTGCATCCTTTCTTACATTCCAAAAAGAGTCATTCTCAGTTCTATCGATCAAAGCGGTAATAGCATTACTTTCATCTGGGAATTTTAATAACTCAGATGCTGTCCACATGCGCCCAATAACATCATCATTTTCAAGTTGAAATAGAAGTTCTTTAAGGCTCTTTTCAAAATTCCACTCTTTTAAGAGATGATTCCCCTCATCAAATCTTACCATTAAGGGCTTTTGTTTTACTCCAAATACATATTCATTTTCTTTGCCTCTGATCCAGAGTTTTTTTGAAAATCTTTCTTCCGGCGTCACAATTCCGATTTTAACCGGAGTCTTATAAATTGGAACTCCGCTGGAAGTATCCTGGGTCTGAATGATTCTGAGCTTAAGTTTTCTGGTACTCTCATTCCACTGGTAGCTAATATCAAACACCGGGTGGCCCGGCTTGAAGATCCATTGTTCAAAAAACCAATCAAGATTCTGTCCGCTTGATTCCTTTACAGCTTTCATCAGATCATAAGTGTCCACAGCCTGAAAAGAGTGTTTCTCGAGAAAATGTTGAAGAGAACGGAAAAAAGGTTTTTCTCCCATTACAAAACGCAGCATATGAAGGATAGTTGCTCCTTTTGGATAGGAGTGGCTGTCCATAATATTCCTAGGATTGTTATACCGGTTAAATACCATTGGACGGATATATTCATTGTGAGCCTCTCTTAGATAGCTGTTCTTTTTCCCTAAAAGATTGACTGCTCCTTCCTCCTCTCCCCGGTCATGTCGCGCATATAGGTATTCAGAATAAGTGGCGAAACTTTCGCTTAACCAGACGTGACTCCAGGTCCTTTCCGTAATAGTATCTCCCCACCATTGATGGGCAAGTTCATGCGCTACAAGTCCCTCGCTTGAAAAATCCTGCTCTGCTCTTTCATCATGAATAGTAGCATGTCCTAAAGTAGTCGCAGATGTATCTTCCATCCCCCCGCCTGAGCCGGCAATACAGACCTGGTCATATTTTGCCCACGGGTAATTAAATCCAAATGTTTTATTAAAAAAATCAATCATTTCCGGGGTTTTCCGGAAAGATCTCATAGCATCAGGCACATCCTTTTTATAAACCCAGTAATTAACAGGAAGGGAACCTAAAGAATCCTCGATCACTTCAAAGGGCCCGGCTGCCATCATAATAAGATAGGTTGAATGAGGAAGTTCCTGTGACCAGTAATAAGTCTTGGTGTTCTTCTCCTTGTCTTCGGTAACTTTAACAAGTTTTCCATTGGAAAGCACCTTGAAATCATTTTTCACAGTTGCAATGAGTTCATTTGTCACTTTATCATTAGGAAAATCAAAACAAGGAAACCAGTGGCGGGCGCCTTCAGGCCAAGCATAGGTGTTTATCTGGGCAGGATAATCAGCAGCAGCCTCAAAAAACCTGAGCCCTTTCTGGGAGTTTTTTTCATAATATTTAATTACAAAGGATACTTTTTGTTTATAATCATATTTTTCTGACAAATCAATAATTAGGCTGTGGTCTGTCTGTTCGAATTTCAAAGGTTCGCCGTTAAGAGCGGCAACAGAAGTCACTGTGAAATCCTCAGCATCTAACACACATTGCTGAAAATCATCTTTTAAAGGAAGTAAAGTCACTTGATTTTCACCCCAGTAAATCTTTTTTTCCATATCAAATTTAAATTCAAGTTTATAGTGAACCGCATCATAATCATGACTTCGTTCAAAATTAAGAGGCCGTTTGTAAATATCAATATTCTGAGCAGATAAAATCGAACTCAATAAAAGGAAAATAAGAATATACAGTTTTGTTCTTTTCACAATCTTTCTCCTTGAAATGGAATGCTATATTTGTTTTTAATTTTAATCGCCATTGTTTATGAATAGTCCAGAGTAGTTATTAACACAGATAATAATGAACTTCAATTGATTTCCTAACCATTGTCGGAAGCATCTCCAAGCACCTCTTATTCTGCACTATTGACAGTGATTCCTTCCTGAAGTAAGATTTCCTCCTCAAAATGGCCCGTCCATTTTTAGAAGACCTTGAGAAAACAGTTGCAGTTGATAAAAAGCATCCTTATCATCTCACACCCTAGCCAAACAGCACCATCGCTGTTAAGAGAAAAAGCATTCCTGGATTTTATTTTCGGAAAAAAAGAATGGGGAGAGATGAAAAGAAAAGGATTCTTCAGTATCGATTGAAAGTAAAATAAGAGCAGAAATAATGATGAAAGCAGTTACTCGGTTTTTTTCTTCGGTTAAACTGGCAATCGTTCTCCTGATTATTTTGACCTTGGCTTCTATTTTAGGAACTCTGATTCCCCAGGGAAGGAGTGCGGCTGAATATACCGCTCGCTATGGCCAGATCTCTAATTTACTCATACGTATGGAAATAACATATTTGTACCATTCTTGGTGGTTTTTAGGCCTGCTATTTTTCATTTCTATCAACACGATCGTATGTACACTGACAAGATTTAAATCAAAAATAAAAAAAACACTCCAGCCAAAACTGGAATTTGAAAGCAAGATGCTAAACTCTTTTAAGGTTTCGCAAAAGTTTACAATAAACAAAGGAATTGAAAAAACAAAGGAAAGGTTAAAAGAATTATTAATATTAAATAGATTCCACACTCGGGAGAAAGCGATCAAAGGCCGGGTTTTTCTTATGGCAAGAAAGCATGTTTTTGGAATTTTTGGGTCAGATGTCATTCATCTCGGTCTTCTTATCATTTTTCTGGGAGGAATTCTCAGCGGACTCTTGGGATTTAAAAACAACCTGCAGCTGACTGAAGGCCAAATTCTTAAAATCCCAAAGGCAGATTTTTCCCTCAAGTTGGATAAATTCGAGACCGAATACTATGAGAGCGGTCAGGTCAGGGACTGGAAAAGTACTCTTACAGTTATAGAAAATAAAAAAGAAATCTTTACAAAAAAGATCGAAGTAAATCACCCTCTCTCTTATAAAGGCTTCATGTTCTATCAGAGCAGATGGGGTTGGGATTGGGAAAATCCATCAGTAAATATTGTCATAAAAGATCAAGGTGATACATCTAATGGAATAAACATCAACCTCAAAATCGGCAACAAGACTATTTTAAAGGATAAAAACTTAGAAATTCATGCCTTACACTTTGTGCCTGATTTTGTTTTAAATGACAGGAACCAAGTAACCACCCGTTCTCTGCAGCCGAACAATCCAGCTGTCTTTATTAAGGCTGTAAAAGATGGTGAAGAGGTATTTTCCGGCTGGATTTTCTCTAAATTCCCGGATTTTATCCAGCAGAATCCCCAAAAAGAAAACAGGCTGTCTTTTCGTTTTGCTAATTTTAAAACCAAACATTATTCCGGAATCCAGATGACAAAAGATCCTGGAGCGAACTATATCTGGATTGGTTGTGTCATCCTTATGTTCGGTCTCTTTGTAGCATTCTACTGGACAAGCCGGGAAATAAAGATTTTAATGGAAGAAAAAAAAGGCAGCACTTATGTAATCAT
>CBFDDY010000142.1:0-6257 GCA_965603705.1 uncultured bacterium
CTTTATTATCGGCCTGGATGGCACATTTAACCGATTTTATCAGGAATCCAACAGAGAAGACCTTTTTGTATCGCCAAAGGAATTTTTAGGGAAGCATATCAAGGATATTTTTCCGGAGGAAATAGCATATATATTTCAAAGAGCTTTAAATGCAGTTGATGCCTATGGAAAAACCCAGGATTTTGATTACCTTATGGTGCTCAAGGATAAAGAACAGTGGTTTAATGCTAAAATCTCCCCTTTTAAATCACCGGCTAGAGATTATTTTGGTTATGTCTGTGATATAAGAAATATAACCTCGCGCAAGTATATTGAAGAAGCTTTAAAGGAAAGTGAGGAGCGTTACCGGGCAGTGATGCAGCAGAGTATAGAATGTATTTTCCTGGCAGATATTGAATCGAAGGTCATCTTGGAGGCCAATAGATCGATGCAGCGTTTAGTTGGATATACTTCTGAAGAATTATCCGGCTTAAGTATTGATAATTTAATAATCAACCCGGATAAAAAAGATATTTATAGAGATATTTTGCGTACACTTAAAGAACACACATATTTTATAGGTGAAAGTAAATATCGCAAAAAAGATGGTTCATCAGTTGAAGTTGAGATCAGTGTTAATATTATTGAATACCAGGGCAAAAAGGTATTTTGTCTGGTATCCCGGGATATAACTCCGCGCAGGCTGTCTGAGGAACAGTTGACTCGCGCTGCTACTCACGACGCTCTCACCGGCCTGCTGAACAGGCAGTATGTATATGAGCGTTTGGCTAATCAGCTTGCTATGGCGCGGCGGCAAAAAACCAAATTTGCTCTTTTATATATAGACCTGGATAACTTCAAAGAGGTAAATGATTCACTTGGTCATGGGCTTGGAGATAAATTGTTAAAAGCGGTTGCTGGGAGGCTGAGTTCAATTGTACGCCGTGAAATAGATACTCTGGCCCGGATGGGCGGGGATGAATATATGTTTATTCTAGGCGATATTACCAGGGCAGAAGATGCGGAAAAAATTACTGAGAATGTTCTTAATATGGTCAGGAAACCGTTTGAAATTGAAGATATAAAGCATCATATTACTGCTAGTATTGGCATATCGATTTATCCTGAAGATGAGACAAATTATGAAAATTTGATAAAAGCCGCTGACTTGGCTATGTACTTTGCAAAGGCTGGAGGGCGTAATAGTTATAAACGGTATAACCAAGATATGTCAATAAAAGATCTGCCCCAGTGATTATTCGACTCCATCCCAGCAATAAGTACATAGTTTTTCTTTTGGCAGGCCGATGGCAGTTACAACGTCTTCAAGCTTCTGATATTTTAAAGAAGTAAGTTTCAGTCTTTGCTTGATTTTATTTATCATGGCATTGCGTTTTTCTGAACCAGCATTTGAATAATCCTCAAGTTTAATATCATCTTCTCCTTCCAGTTCTTTAATTGCTCTTCTGGCAGCTAGATCTAATTCTGACCTAGATCTGGAGAAGTTTAAAAATTTACAGCCATAAATTAAAGGTGGGCAGGCCGGACGCATGTGGACTTCTAAGGCACCTGCATCAAAAAGCCTTTGAATAGTATATTGTAACTGGGTTCCTCTGACAATAGAATCTTCACAGAATAGTATTTTTTTATTTTCCATAAGCTCCCGGATAGGAATAAGTTTCATTTTTGCAACAGTATCTCTTATCTTTTGATTTTGCGGCATAAAGCTGCGTGGCCAAGTAGGAGTATATTTTACAAAAGGTCTCTGAAAAGGAATTCCTGCCTCACTTGCGTATCCCAACCCATGGGCTGTCCCTGAATCGGGTATTCCCGCTACAAGATCTAACTGGAGATCGTCATTTTTCGCCAGAAATGCCCCGCACTTGTATCGCACCTTCTCTACATTGATTCCTTCGTAGCTTGAAGCAGGGTAACCGTAATATACCCATAAAAATGCACATATCTGCAGGTTTTTTCCGGGCGGATATTTTTGTTCTACTCCATCTTCAGAAATAAATATGATCTCACCTGGTCCGAGGTATTTTGTCAATTCAAAATCCAGGTTAGGGAAGGCGCAGCTCTCTGAACTAGCTGCGAAGCTATTTTCTTTTTCTCCGAGAACAACCGGGGTTCTACCCAGCTTGTCTCTGGCAGCATAAATACCTTTATCGGTTAGAACAAGCATGGAACAGGAGCCTTCAATAGATTCTTGGGCGTTTCGGATCCCGTCTTCAAAGGAATCTTCCTGATTGATCAGGGTTGCTGCAAGTTCAGTAGGATTTATTTCACCTCCGCTCATCTCAGAAAAATGAGTGTATTGATTGCCGAAGATCTTTTTGGTTATTTTGTTGGCATTGTTGATGACACCTACTGTGACAATAGCGTAATCCCCAAGGTGCGACCTGATAAGAAGTGGTTGGTCCTCATAATCGCTAATGCTGCCAATACCTTTGTTACCAAACATTTTTTTGATGTCGTCTTCGAATTTTGGTCTGAACTGAGAATTTTCGATGTTATGGATGACTCTAGTAAATCCTTCTTGTGATTTGACTGCTAGCCCGCCTCGTTTTGTTCCAAGGTGGGAATGATAGTCAGTCCCGTAAAATATATCAGAAATACAGTCTTTTTTTGAAACGATTCCAAATAAACCGCCCACAGAATACCTCCAATTTGTAGTTAAAGGATTAATATGGCAAATATTTTGAGATAATTCAAGTAATAAACGTGAATAATTCAGGTAGACCTGAGTTATTCACGAGTCGAGGTTGCCGTAGATATGAGGCGCAGGGGATGAAGCTGTGATAATTCACCGCGAATCCGCTGTAACGAAGTAGATGCGGTAAGATCGGCTCGCCTGAAAGGTAAAAAGTGCCAATGTTAAAGTTAGATAATGGATTTTTGAGTACATCATTGGCAATTTTTATGAATAATTCAGGTAAATAAGGATTCCTTTATAAATGTTGAATGGAAAATTATTGTCATTAGAGTATAATATGGTATAGTAAAAAATGGGAGGACGGTATGAAAAAAAGTGTTATTTATATTTTATCGATATTCAGTTTTATGATTTTTTGGAATGCTTGTCTTGTGGCAATAGTCGATTATTCTGGGCAGGAGAGGGTTTTTTCAGGGGATGATTTTCAAAGGACTGTTGCTTTCCTACCCGGAGGGGATTTTTCATTAAGCAATTTTGATGGGAATATTGAGATATCGGGTTGGGAAAACGAAGAAGTAGAGGTATATGCTGACAAAATTATCCCCCGGTCGGATAGGCCTCGGATACAGCTGATCCATAAGGAGCGGAAAACACTCAAAATAGATTTTAATAGTTTTGAAAATAATGTCAGTATAAAAACTCAAGCCCTGGATAGAGAGGGTGCTGATTGTATAGTTGATTACTCTATTAGTGTGCCCCATTCTATTAATCTAAAGGATATTCTTGCTAGGGATGGAATTGTCTCTATCTCTGATATATACGGGGATATTACGGTTGAATTACGTTCCGGAGAAATTAATGTTGATAATTTTTCCGGTTCTTTAAATGCATCTCTTGTTGAAGGTGTTATTGGAGCCAGTTTGTATGACCTCCGTGAACAAGACAAAATTAATTTAAACGTCAAAGAGGGAGATCTTATTCTTTATCTTCAAACTGAAGTAAATGCTCAAATAGAAGTGTATATTCCCAATGGAGAGATTTTAAGTGAGTTTGAGTTTAAAAAGGAACCAAGTGAGGGGCGTATTTCTTTGCAGATCGGGGAAAAAGGGGCTTATATTTCATTGACGGCAATGAATGGCGATATCCACATAAGAAAGATAAAATGATCCTGGATAAGCACAATGAATAATTCAGGAGGAGGAAAATATGGAAGAAAATAAAAAAATTTTATCTGTTGTAATAGGTTTTTTTATTCTGCTAGCGGTTGTTATTGCAATATATTATTTGTTTATTCGTGAAAAAGGCGAGGAAATGCCTAAGGTCCCGGAAGTAGTAGAGGAAACAGTCATTCCACTTGAATCTGGGGAAAGAGATGAAGACCTGATAAAACCTATTGAAGTTTTAGAGGTCGAACTGGATGAAAGCGATGAACTGATGAGAAAATTAGCTGCAGAATTGTCCTCACGGCCTGAACTGGCAAAATGGCTATTGACAAAGGATATTATCAGGAAATTTGTTGCAGCAGTTGATAATATTGCAAACGGTAACAGTCCCCGAAAAAATATTGATTTTTTCCATCCAGGGAAGTTTTTTCCCTTGAAAAAAGAGGGAGTTTGTTATCTAGACCCTGCCGGATTTAAACGTTATTCGCCAGTGGCTAATGTTTTTTCATCTTTAGATTCTGAAGGTTGCTTCAGGCTTTATCGGCAGTTAAAGCCGGCCATACAAGAGGCTTATCAGGACCTTGGATATCCGGATAAGGATTTTAACACAACTCTCTTTCAGGCAATGGATGAGCTTCTGAAAGTTCCTGTAATAGAAAAAGATGTAGCCCTTGAGGAAAAATTAATGAGTTATGTTATGGTTGATCCTGAGCTTGAAAAGCTGAGTGAAGCCCAGAAGCACCTTTTTCGTATGGGTCCGGTTAACATCCGGAAGATTAAAACAAAATTAAAAGAGCTGGAATCTGTTTTAAAAAGGGATATTCATGACTCCCCTTGTTAGTTACTTAAAATTAAAAGGTTCCTTATTTAAAAAATTTGGCAGCAGGTTTTCTTCCGGATAAAAAGGCTCAGGTTGGAAAAATAGGTATTCAAGACCAATATTTTTTGAATAGTCAAGCACTCTGCAATACTCTTGTGGAGTTAATGTCCGCCTGAATTCAACTGGAGTTTTAAAACAGGGAGAGTACTGACTCATTAGACTTAAGCCTATGGAAGTGGGCAGCTTATCTGCTACCCATTTTAATATTTTCAGGGAGTCTTCCACCTGGCCGGGAAGGACCAGATGTCTTAAGATCAATCCTTTTTCTGCTGTGTTATCCTTCCCTATATAAAGAACAGGCTGCTGAGAGCACATTTCCAAAACTACCTGACTAGCCTGTTTGAAATAATCAGGAGCATTTGATAATTTTTTTGCAATAGGAGCTGAAAAATATTTTAGGTCAGGAAGATATATATCTACAA
Organism: uncultured bacterium; assembly: GCA_965603705.1. Classification (GTDB taxonomy): domain Bacteria; phylum Acidobacteriota; class Aminicenantia; order Aminicenantales; family Aminicenantaceae; genus JAUVXM01. The sequence continues at coordinate 5,101 of CBFDDY010000142.1, forward strand.
TCCCTGTAAGACATTTAATTACAGAAGATTTTTCATAAGCACTGCTGTTATAAACTAGAGGAAGGCTCAAACCCTTTGAATAAGCGATTTTAAGTGCATTAAGTATCGGCAGCAGCACATGAGAAGGAGTAACGAGGTTAAGGTTTAATGCTCCCTTATTCTGGAGATCGAGGAATATACTCGCCAGTTCTTTATCCGAAACATTATTTCCCTTATTGAGCCAACTGATCTGATAATTCTGGCAGAATTTGCATTTCAAGTTGCATCCACTGAAGAAAACTGTTCCTGAGCCGTGCTTGGCTCTTCCTTTTCCGCTTATTACCGGTTCTTCTCCAAAATGGAGCAGGGCATGAGAGACTGAAGCCTGGTATCCAGGGCCACAGTATCCGATTTCATCTTTTTCCCGATTTATGCCGCATTCTTTGGGGCACAAACGGCATTCATTTCCATGTAAAGAAAGGGCATCTATCGCAAGTTCGATTTTATGAATTTTTTTTGAAAGCAACATCGTTCCTTTTTAGCCTGGATTATTCACGAGTCGAGGTTGCTGCAGATGCGAGGCGCAGGGTGCGCAGCTGTGGTACTTCACCGCAAGTTCCCTGTAACGAAGCAGATGCTGTGAGATCGGCTCGCCTGAAAGGTAAAAAAATGGCGATTAAGATTAAAAATAAAAACGGGAAAATAGTTCCGATAATCATTCATGAAAAAACCTTGCATATCATTGAAAAGAAAATAATAATAAAAACATCGCCATTTTTTTATGAATAGTTCAGGTTAGAGCAGATATTTCACCAAAAGGAAGCCGCCAAAAATGAGGATAAAAAACACGATAGCCATAAGGTTAAAGTATTTATCGATAAATGTTTTTATACCGGGTCCGAATTTTTTAAATAATGCGGCTACTGCAAAAAAGCGTAATGAGCGGCTGATAGAGGAGGCGATAAGAAAAAGGACAAAATTAAGCTTAAATACACCTGACGCAATCGTAAAAATCTTATAAGGGATAGGCGTAAAGCCTGCTAGAAATACATACAAGAAGCCTGATTCCTGATAATGCACCAATACATTCTGAAAACCGCTTTGGGAAAATCCGGGAATATAATTAAAGAAAAATGGGCTGACACTGTCCCACAGGCCAAATCCGATCAGATAGCCGA